>NZ_JAALDN010000054.1 GCF_014144855.1 Dietzia maris
GCTTGGCGCCCGGGGTGGGTCCGGCCGCGGGCTTGGGAGCCGCCGAGCGCGGATCCGCGCCCGGACGGGGGCCCGGTGCAGGCTTCGAGGGTGCACCCGGCTTGGGCGCAGCGCCTCCTGCGGATTTAGACGGGGCGGGGGCGGAGTCGCCGCCTGCCGGTGAATGTGCCTCACGCAGGCGCCGGACGACCGGGGCCTCCAACGTCGAGGACGCGGACTTGACGAACTCTCCCTGATCGCGGAGTTTCGTCAGAAGTTCTTTACTGGTGATACCGAACTCTTTTGCCAGCTCGTGTACCCGGGGCTTGCCTGCCACTGCTCTCCTCACTGCGAGGTCTCCACGGCAGGGCTGGCCGCGCGACCTCGGTCTACATTCGATGGACGTTCATCGCTGGAGCTTCACGGTGTGCTCATCGTGTCTGGTCCGTTCCTTCTCTTGTGCTCCCCCTGCCGAACCGAGCGGTCGGCGGGTGATGTCGTGCCCGAGGCGTAGTGCCTCGAGTACCTCCGTGAGCGCGTCCTGGGACACGTTCCCGGCGATCCGCAGGGCCCTGGTGAAGGCCTTGCGGTCCAGCGCTGTCGTGATGCACTGCGGTTCGCGATGCACCCAGGCTCCTCGTCCGACCGCCCGTCGGCGCGGATCGGGCGAGAGGGCGGCCGTCTCCGGATCGTGAACGATCCGGAGGAGTCGGGAATCGGTGTCCCGACCCCGGCAACCGACGCAGGTCCTGACCGGACCCGCGGCCTCGGCGGCACCGAACCGCTGGTCCTTGCGTCCCTGCATCCGGCCACCTCGGTCTCTCGCCGCCCGGCCCGAGTGGACGGGTGGACGTGAAGTCACTGTGACAACTGATCAGTCTACAGACAATGCCGTGTCGACACTAACGGCGCGCCCGACCGCGTGGCGCCGGGCGGCGCAGCGCGTCACTCCGCGTCGCTGTGGATGTCGATCCGCCACTGGGTCAGGCGGTGTGCCAGACGTGCGTTCTGGCCTTCCTTGCCGATCGCCAGGGACAGCTGGTAGTCGGGGACGACGACGCGGGCCGCCCTGGTGGTGGCATCGGCGACGGTGACGGAGATCACCTTCGCCGGGGACAGGGCGTTGCCGACGAACACGGTCGGGTCGTCGTCATAGTCGACGATGTCGATCTTCTCGTCGTTGAGCTCGGCCATGACCGCGCGCACGCGGGCCCCGTTCGGTCCGATGCAGGCGCCCTTCGCGTTGAGTCCCGAGATGGTGGATTCCACCGCGATCTTCGTCCGGTGGCCCGCCTCACGCGCGATCGCCGCGATCCGCACCGAGCCGTCGTCGATCTCCGGGACCTCGAGCGCGAACAGCCCCCGGACCAGGTCCGGGTGGGTGCGGGAGAGCGAGACGGAGGCGCCGTGGGGTCCCTTGTGCACCCCGACGACGTGGCACTTGATGCGCTCCCCGTGTGTGTAGGTCTCACCCGGTACCTGCTCGGCCGGGGCGATGGTCCCCTCGGTGCCCCCGTTCTCGGGTCCGATGTGGACGACCACGATCCCACGGGCGTTGGCGCGGGAGTCGGACTGGATGACCCCACTGACCACCTCGCCCTCGCGCGTGACGAGATCACCGTAGATGCGGTCGGTCTCGGCTTCGCGCAGACGCTGCAGGATGATCTGCCGTGCCGTGGCCGCGGCCACCCTCCCGAAGTCGGAGGGGGTGGCGTCGAACTCCCCGATGCGGTTGCCGTCCTCGTCCACCTCGGCGGCCATGACGGCGACCGTGCCGGCCTTGCGGTCCAGCGCGATCCGGGCCACCCGATGCGAGCCCTCGGTCCGCTTGTAGGCGGTGAGCAGCGCGTTCTCGAGAGTGTGCACGAGGTCGTCCAGCGGGATCTCGCGCTCTCGGGACAGCATGTTCAGCGCTGCCATGTCGATGTTCAACGGTTTTCTCCTTTTCGCACGCCGTGCCCGGGGTTCTCCGGCTCGGACAACAGGTCCAGCTCCTCCTGTGGCGCTGGCCGGAACTCGACCCGGATCACGGCGCGGGCCACCTGATCCAACGCTACCGAGTCCACTCTGGTCCCCCGCCCCGCCCTGGACACGATGCGGACGGTCCCCGAGTCCTCGTCGAGGTCTCCGATCCGTCCCCGGGTCGGCCCGTCGGCGCCGTCGACGTAGAGCAGGTCGACCTGGCGTCCGCGGGCACAGGCCCAGTGACGGGGGTGCTCCAGCGGCGCGTCGACGCCCCTGCTGGTGACCTCCAGCGTGACCGGCTGGCCCGATCCCCCCCACTGCTCGGCGAGGGGGTCGAGATCGACGGAGAGTTCGGCGAGATCGTCGAGGGAGACGCCGGAGTCCCCGTCCACGACGACCGTCACGTGCCACGTGGACGAACGGGTGTCCTCCCGGAGGTCCTCGAGATCGAGGCTGCGGTCCGAGACCGCCTTGCGTATATGGGCCCGGTCGGGCTCGGGGACGATCACTGTGCTCCTGGAGTGCGGGCTGGCGGATTCCGTTCCGGGACGCGGACGGGCCGCATCACTGTACCGCCTCGTCTCCCCCTTCTCCGACCCCTGGCAGGATGTCGGAGTGCCCCATTCCGCCCCCGTCGCCCTCTCGCGCCGTCAGTTCGCCGTCGCGGCCGCCGGCGTCGCCGGGCTCGCAGTCGCCGGTGGCTGTGCCCTGCCCACGGTCACCGACCGCCCCGATCCCCTGCTCGGCCTGCTCGAGGCCGCCGAGCGCGACGCACGGGAACTC
>NZ_JAALDN010000545.1 GCF_014144855.1 Dietzia maris
TCCCTCATCGCCCACGGCCCGGTCGCCGAGACGACCACCCCGCAGATCCTGTCCACCCTGCTCGGCGCCCGGCAGACCGGGACCGCCGAGCGCACCGTCACCGAGGGAGCGCTGCCGTGATCGACCTGCTCGCCGAGCCGATGAGCTACGACTTCATGCGCCGCGCCCTGATCGTGGTGACGGCCTCCGGGATCGCCGGCGCCCTGCTGAGCTGCTGGCTGGTCCACATGGGATGGTCGCTCATGGGTGACGCCGTGTCCCACGCGGTCCTGCCGGGAGTGGTGATCGCCGCGATGACCGGCACCCCGTTCGCGGTGGGCGCCCTGGTCGCCGCACTGGTCGCGGTCACGATGATCGGCGCGGTGCGCGAGAGCGGAACGGTGCGTGAGGACGCGGCGATGGGCATCGTCTTCACGGCCCTGTTCGCCCTCGGCCTGATCCTCATCGCCCGCTTCCCCACCCAGCAGGACCTGCACTCGATCCTGTTCGGCAGTGTGCTGGGCGTCCGCGACTCCGAACTCGTCCAGGTGATGGCGGTCTCCGCGTTCACGGTCCTCGTGCTGCTGGCGTTCCGCCGTGACCTCGTCATGGTGGCGTTCGACCGACTCCACGCACACACCCTGGGACTGCGCACCCGGGCACTGACCGCCCTCCTGCTGGCGACGCTCGCCACCGCGACCGTGGCGGGGGTCCAGTCGGTGGGCGTGATCCTCGTCGTGGCGACGCTCATCATCCCGGGCGCGACCGCCCAGTTGGTGGCGGACACCATGCGGGGGACGATGATCCTCGCCGTCGTCGTCGCCCTCGTCGGCG
>NZ_JAALDN010000546.1 GCF_014144855.1 Dietzia maris
GGTGCCCAGCGCGAGCTGGCCGAGCCCGGCGGCGACCGCGGCCGCCGCCCCGCCGCTGGATCCGCCCGGGGTGAGGCCCGGGTCGTGCGGATTACGGGTGATCCCGGTGAGCGTGTTGTCCGTGACCCCCTTCCACGCGAACTCCGGGGTGGTGGTCTTGCCGATCACCACGCACCCGGCCTCGCCGACCGCCGAGGTGACAGGGGCGTCGTCGGGCCACGAGGCGGGATCGGACGCACCGGGCTTGTCGGCCAGGAGGCGGGAACCCCGGAGCGTCGGGACGCCGCGGGTGTAGAAGATGTCCTTGATCGTGGTGGGGACGCCGTCGAGCGGGCTCAGCGGTTCACCACGGTGGTACCGCTCCTCGGACGACCGCGCGGCCGTCAGCGTCGCGTCACGATCGACGTGACAGAAGGCGTTGATCTCGCCGTCGACCCGATCGATCGCGGTGAGCACCTCCTCGGCGGCATCGACCGGGGAGAGTTCGCCCCGGCGGTAGCCGTCGGCCAGTTCGAGGGCCGTGTGCGACAGGGTCATCGGCGCGCCTTCCATGGAACCGTCTGATTGTCGACAATCCTACAGGCGGCCGGGTCACGGTCAAGCGTCACGCCACACGGGGCGGGTCACCGTTCGAGGACGGCCTTGAGGAACGTGCGTGTCCGGTCCTGCTTGGGATCGGTGAAGATGGCCTCGGGGGTGCCCTCCTCCACGATCTTGCCCTGATCGAACACCAGCACGCGGTCGGCCACGTCGCGGGCGAACCCCATCTCGTGGGTCACGATGAGCATCGTGATGTCGGTGGACTCGGCGATCATCCGCAGCACCCCGAGCACGTCGGCGACAAGCTCGGGATCGAGAGCCGAGGTGACCTCGTCGAGGAGCAGGATATCGGGATCCATCGCCAGCGCCCGGGCGATGGCGACCCGCTGCTGCTGCCCGCCCGACAGCGTGGTCGGGTGGGCGTTCTCCTTGTCCGCGAGACCGACCGTGTCGAGGAGCTCACGTGCCCGCTCCACCGCCTCCCCCTTGGACCGCCCCAGGACGTGGATCTGCGCCTCGGTGATGTTCTCGAGCACCGTCATGTTGGGGAACAGGTTGAACTGCTGGAACACCATCCCGATCTTCGAGCGGACGGCGCGCAGGTGCTTCTGGGAGGCCTTGACCAGCGTGTCGCCCTTGAACTGGTGGGTCAGGGGTTCGCCCTCCACCCAGATCACGCCGTCGTTCGCCTCCTCGAGGGTCATCAGCAGGCGCAGGATCGTCGTCTTGCCCGACCCGCTGGGGCCGATCAGCGCGACCCGCTCGCCCCGCCGCACGGTGAAGTCGAGGTGGTCCAGGACCACGTGGTCGCCGAACTGCTTGACCACCTTCTCGAACACCACCATCGGCGACTCGCCGCCTGTCGGCGTGCTCGGCCGCGTCGGCGTGCTGGGGTCAGTAGACAAGGGACTTCTCCAGTCTCCGGATGAGGATCGAGGTCGGGTAGCTCGCGAGCAGGAAGATCACCCCGGCGAGGGTGATGGGCTCGAGGTACTGGAAGTTGCGGGCGCCGTACTGCTGCGCGGCGGTCACCATCTCCACCACCGTGATCGCGAACAGGAACGGGGTGTCCTTGAACAGGGAGATCGCGTAGTTGCCGAGCGCCGGGACCGTGTTGCGGATCGCCTGGGGCAGGACGACGGCACGCCAGGTGCGCCCCGCGGGGAGTGACAGTGCCCGGGCGGCCTCCCACTGCCCGGTCGGGACCGCGTCGATGCCCGCGCGGTACACCTCCGCCATATAGGTCGCGTAGTGCACGCCGATCACGGCGATGCCGATCTGCAGCGCGGTGAACTGCGGGAGCAGGAAGTACGCGAACAACAGTTGGACGACGAGCGGGGTCAGGCGGATGAACTCGGTGACCAGGCGCAGGGGCACGGTGATCACGGCGGGCGCGGCGCGACGCACCATCGCGACGACCAGTCCCAGCACCGCGGCGATGAGGAAGCCGACGACGGTGGCCAGCAGGGTGATCCGGAACCCCTCCAGCAGGATCGGGATGCTCTCGATGGCGCGTTCCCAGCTCCAATCGACGCTCATCGGCCCACCCCCACTGCCTCGTTGACCCGTTCGGGTCGCAGGCTGAGCACCTCACGGAGCGACGGCCCCGCCCCCAGTCGGGACTTCGCCCGGACCTCGAGGAGATTCATGAACAGGGTGAGGACGTACGCGATGACGAAGTAGAGGATCAGCCCGACGCCGAAGGCGAACACCGTATCGCCGGTCACCCGGCGCAGCTCCCCGATGTGGAAGGTCAGGTCCTGCAGCAGGATGAAGCTGGCCAGGGCACTCCCCTTGAGGAGCTGGACCAGGAGGTTGTTCAGCGGCGGGATCATCTGCACCCACGCCTGCGGGAAGACGACCTTGGACATGCGATGCCAGGGCGAGAAGTTGAGGGCGACCGCGGCCTCCTTCTGCGGGGTCGGGACGGCGGCCAGCGAACCACGGACCACCTCGGCGGCGTACGCGCCGTAGTTGAGTCCCAGCGCCAGGATTCCGCAGAAGAGCGGATCGAGTTCGTAGCCGAGCAGCGGCAGCACGAAGAACAGCCAGAACAGCTGCACCAGCAACGAGGTGCCCCGGAAGAACTCGACGATCGTCCTCGACACCCCGCGGATCACCATGAGGCGGGACCCGGCCGCCACGCCGAGGACCAGCGCCATGGCGAAGCCCAGCGCCGCACCGCCCAGTGTCAGATAGATGGTGGTGACGATGCCTTCCTGGAAGCGGGGCCACGCCTCCAGGAAGGCCTCGATGTTACTTTCCACGGTCGTTCGTCACCGGACTCCGTGCACCGTCACTCGCCGGCGCAGAGGTCGGCGGTCGTCAGCGCGGGGTCGGGGAGCTCCCCCTCGGTGAACCCGAACTCACCCACGATGGAGAGGTACTTCTCCGGATCGGAGGTGATCTTGGCCAGTTCCTCGTTGTAGGCGTCGAGGAGCTCCTGGTCGTCGGTGCGGAACACGGTACCGCCCGCGCCGACCTGCGGCTCGCCGTTGATCTCCGCGACGAACGACTCGGTCACCTCGACGGGGGCGTCGGGGTTGTTGTTCTTCATCCAGTTCAGCGAGATGCCGGTCAGGGCGAAGACGTCGGCGCGCCCGGAGGTGACGGCGTCCATCCCGTCTTGGGGGGTCGCGACCTGCATGCTCTCGATACCCAGCTCGGAGGCGTAGTCGGACTCGATCGCGCCCGTCATCGTCGCGAGCCGCGCACCGCTCTCGGCGACGGACTGCATGTCCGTGAGGTTCATCGGGTTGCCCTCCTCGACCATGAGGGCGGTGGTGTAGTTGAACTCGGGCTCGCTGAACGCGGCCTGCTCGCAGCGCTCCGGGAGGATCGACATGCCCGCGCTCACCACATCGAAGCGGTTGGCCTGGAGACCGGGGATGAGGGCACCGAAGTCCGCGTTCACGCCCTCGACGGTGTCGATGCCCAGATTCCCGAAGATCTCGCGGTGGAGGGCGACCGTGGCGCCGGTGAGCTCGCCGTTCTCCTGGAACGAGTAGGGCGCCTCGCCGGCGAAGCCGACCGTCACGCTGCCGCGGTCCTGCAGGGTCTCCAGCAGACTCGAGTCGTCGTCGGAATTCGTCGAGGTACAGCCCGTGAGCCCCAGGCCGATCACCGCGGCGGCGGCGATCACGCTCATCGGACGACGGCGTACGGATGTCCTAAGCACTGATGGTGCCATGGTCTTCTCACCTTCCGGTCGCGGTCGGACACTGGGCGCACCCGGTGCCCGATCCTCTGCGCTCACCGGTACGTCCTTCCGACGCCCGACTTCAGCCTTTGAGTCTCCTTAACGTAACACGCGTCACATGGCGTGCCGGGCGCTTTCGCGGTGCCCGGGTCCGGGCGGCGCGCCTATCCTGACGTCCATGACCACCGCCGAGACCCTGGACGAGGCGCTGCGCCGCGCCGCCGACGCCCCCACCCTCGTGGTGGCGTGCGACTACGACGGCACGCTCGCCCCGTTCGTCGACGACCCCACAAAGGCCGTGCCCGCCCCCGGTGCCGCGGACGCCCTGGCGAGACTGGCGGGGCTGCCCCGGACCACCGTCGCCCTGCTGTCCGGCCGTAACCGCGCGG
>NZ_JAALDN010000547.1 GCF_014144855.1 Dietzia maris
AGGATCCCGTGCACGGCCTCGGCCACGGACCGAGCCCCGGCGGCGGCGCCGGCTCCGGCCCCGGCGTCGACAGCGCCCAACTGCCGGAGCCCCTCGAGCCCGTGCGAGAGCGTGTACATGCCCGAGGGGAACGACGAGTCGGTGAACTGCAGGGCCAGCAGAAGCGTCGACAGTTCGGCACGGCCCGCGCCCTGCACAGGGCCCGCAGGGCAGCCGCCGGCCGCGTTGTCGTCGTCGTGGTCGTCGTGGTCGTGGTGGTCGCGCATCACGCGAGGTAGTGCAGCTGGGCCAGCGGCAACGTGGTGGCGGGGGCGATGGTGGCGGGCTCGCCGTCGACGGTCACCACGTAGGTCTCGGGATCCACCTCGATCGTCGGGCAGCGGTCGTTGCGGACCATGTCCTTCTTGCCGATCCCCCGGCAGCCACGCACGGGCAGGCACGGCGAGGTCAGGCCCAGCTCCTCGGGCACGCCGGCCTCGATCGCGGCGGCGGACAGGAACGTCACCCGCGTGGACTGCAGCGCCCCGCCGTACGCGCCGAACATCGGGCGGTAGATCACCGGCTGCGGCGTGGGCAGCGACGCGTTGGGATCGCCCATCGGCGCCCACACGATCATCCCGCCCTTGATGATCAACGACGGCTTGGCGGCAAACGAGTCGACCGGCCACAACACGAGATCGGCGAGCTTGCCTGGCTCGATCGACCCCAGGTGGTCGGCGATGCCCGCCGCGATGGCGGGGTTGATGGTCATCTTGGCGACGTAGCGCAGGACGCGCTCGTTGTCGTTGCGGTCGCTGTCCTCCGGCAGCGGGCCCCGCTCGACGCGGCAGTGGTGGGCGGTCTGGAACGCGCGCTGCCACGACTCCCCGATCCGGCCCATGGCCTGCGAGTCCGACGAGAAGATCGAGATGATCCCCTCGTCGTGCAGGACGGTCTCGGCGGCGATCGTCTCGGCGCGCACGCGGGAGTCGGCGAAGCTCACGTCCTCCGGGATGTCGTGCGACAGGTGGTGGCACACCATGACCATGTCCAGCAGTTCGTCCACCGAGTTCACGGTGTACGGCAGCGTCGGGTTTGTCGAGGCGGGCAGGACGTTGGGCTCGCCGCACACCCGCAGGATGTCGGGGGCGTGGCCGCCGCCTGCGCCCTCGGAGTGGAACGTGTGGATGGTGGAATCGCCGAACGCGGCACGCGTGTCCTCGTAGAAGCCCGACTCGTTGAGGGTGTCGGTGTGGATCGCGACCTGCACGTCGTACTCGTCCGCGACCTCCTGCACGCAGCGGATCGCCGCAGGCGTGGTGCCCCAGTCCTCGTGGATCTTCAGCCCCGCCGCGCCGGCCACGATCTGCTCGACCGCCGACTCGGGCTGCGACGTGTTGCCCTTGCCCAGCACCCCGATGTTCACCGGCAGCCCGTCGGCGGCCTGCAGCATCCGCCCGATGTTCCACGCGCCCGGCGTGCAGGTGGTGCCCTTGGTGCCCTCGGCCGGGCCGGTGCCGCCGCCGAACAGGGTGGTCACGCCGTTGCTCAAGGCTTCCTCGACCTGCTGTGGCGCGATGTAGTGGATGTGGGTGTCCACGCCGCCGGCGGTGACGATCTTGTGCTCACCCGCCACCACCTCGGTGCCGGGCCCGATCACCAGCTCCGGATGCACCCCGTCCTGCAGGTGCGGGTTGCCTGCCTTGCCCACGGCCACGATCCGCCCGTCGCGCACACCGATGTCGCCCTTGACCACACCGAGCACCGCGTCGACGATGATCGCGCCCGTGATCACCAGGTCCAACGCGCCCGACGCCCGCGTGCCCGCCGGGTCCT
>NZ_JAALDN010000548.1 GCF_014144855.1 Dietzia maris
AGCGGCCGCCGCCGTGGGCGCGGGAGCCGCGGGGCCGGGGGCGACGACGACGAGGGCTGCCGCCGCGAGCAGTCCCGCGATCCCGGTCCGGTTCACGATCCCGGCGGCGTGGGAATCGGTCCCAGGTAGGGGGCGACCGCCTCACACCGCGGTTCACGCGGGTCGGCGGGGTCGAGGGCGTTGAGCACGAAGTCCGCGGTCCGGGGATCCGAGGCGATGGCCAGGTGCTCGGCCCGGTTCTGCTCACACCCGTCCTGGATGGTGATGTTGGTGGCCCGCGGGCCCTCGACCACACCGGAGGTGTACGGCCGGACCAGCTGGTCGTACCGGGTCACGAGGTTGAGGTAGGTCACGCCCGGCGCATAGGGGGTGCCACCCGACCACAGGAGTTCGAGCGTCTCCGACCCGGCGGCCATCTGGCCGAGGGACGGAGCGATCTCGACCGCACGTCCGCGGTCCCCGCTGGCCAGGGCGGTGCCGATCGCCCCGGACCCGGTCCCGCGGGAGCCGTGCCACAGCGGGGCTATCGCGGCGACGGTGTTCACCTTGCCGGGTCGGCCGACCTTGGCGACCAGGCCGGAGACGAGCGTCCCCTGCGAGTGCCCGATGAGGTCCACCTGCTCGGCCCCGGTCGAGGCGAGGACGCGGTCGACGAACTCGCCGACCTGCGGCACCGATACCTCCGTGATGTCCGACAAGCCGCCCAGGAGACTGACCGGCCACGGCTGACCGGGCAACGCCCCGTAGGTGAGCGTGTAGACGCAGTAGCCCTCGTTGTGCAGCAGCGGCCCGTAGGTGGCCCAGTTGGTGACCGCGCCACCGGAGGTGCCGTGGACCAACACGACCGGGCGCGGCTTGTCGGCGGTGGGGCGGCACGACCAGTCGTTGGCCCCGGGCAGCTCCGCCCCCGGGGCGGTGAGCGCCCGGGCGGCCCCGGAGAAGAAGGAGTACGGCACCGGCAGCGGTGCCCGTCTCGACGGGTCGGTGGCGTTCGCGGCGCCCACGCCCGTCACCGCGAGGAGGGCGGCGCCGGTGACGGCCAGGGCGGCCCGCAGGGTTCTCATCTGCTCATTAAGCCACGCCCGGTGATCATCGGGAGGTCCTTCGCGTACACGAGTCCCGGCGCCGCCGCCACGACCGCCTCCACCGAGTTGACCAGCCGCATCGCGGTGACGAGCATGCCGGAGACGTTGTGATCGCCGTGCTCGGCGTGGTGTCCGAACTCCACCCACATCGCGGGCTCGCCGGTGATCTCGATGCGGTAGCAGCCGTCGCCGTGGTCCGGGCGCGGCCAGTCGGGGGCCTGGTCGTGGGCAGTGCGAGTGACGTGCTCCAGGACGATGCGGTCCTCGCCGTCGACCTGCCCCACCACCTCGAACCGCAGCGCGGCCTGCGTCCCCTCCGGGACCTCGCACGCAAGCAGGGTCAGGTCGCCGCGGGCAGGCGCTCGTGTCGCTCCAGGAGCGGTTCGTCGAGGGTGACGTCGAGGGCGGCCGCGAGCTGGCGGACCACCGATCCCCAGCCCGCCGCGAGCATCCCCGGACGCAGCAGTGGCGGCAGCGAGTCCATGGGCCCGCCGAAACCGAACAGTCGCCGCATGGTCTCACCCTGGTGGTACACGGAGTAGTCGGCGATCTCGCCCACGTGGATGTGGTCGATCCGCCGGGACAAGCTGGTCATGGCCAGCGGCAGGACGTCGTTGGCGAAGCCGGGGTCGATGCCGTTGACGTGCAGCGTGGCGCCGCCTTCACGTCCGGCGGCGGCGAGCTCGGAGACCATCTCCTCGGGCAGGGTGCCGTGCGGGTACTGCAGCAGCACCGGACCGGAGGCCACCACGTCGATACCGGCGCGCAGGAAGCGGCAGAAGTCGGAGATCGCGTCCACGAACCGCGTCTCGGTCTCGGCGGTGTAGACCACCGCGTCCGGGTCCAGCGCGAGCAGCGCGTCAGTGTCATCGGTGGACGCGATACCCAGGTCGCGGTCCACCCCGGCGAGTCGCCCGGCGTCCACGCCGACCTTGGCCGGGTCGGAGACGTACAGGCCCACCAGTTCCAGCTCGGGCCGGGCGGCGATCGCCTCGACTGCCATCCGGCCCAGATACCCCGTCGACCATTCCACTACCCGGATCGTCATGGGCACCGACCCTATCCGCCGCTCCCCACCGGCGGATGGCCCTTCTGGCGGACCGCCCACGGCGCTCACCTGTCATGTGGCGAGGGCCCGCGCTCCCCGACGTCCTTCGCGGCGTCCGGGTCCTGGGCCCGGGGACGGCCCCCGACGTGGGCCTCCTCGCGCATCCGCTCGCTCATGTGCGGGTAGTGCAGCTCGAACGCGGGGCGCTCGGAGCGGATCCGGGGCA
>NZ_JAALDN010000549.1 GCF_014144855.1 Dietzia maris
CCGGAGCGTGTCAAATCAAATGAGACGTGAGGTGCTCGGTTGGGCTTGGCTAGTTTCGGGTGATCGGGCGTCGGGGTCGTTGATGGTCGCCTTTTCCGGCAGTCGGGGTGGGCGCGGTCGTCGGGTGAACCGTTCGGGGTGTTTGGCGTAGGCGGCGTCGAGCACGAGCTGGCGCCTGTCGCGGATGGTCTCGGCGGTGCCGTCGTGGACGCTGGCCGGGGTGTGCAGTCCGATCCCGCTGTGCCGGTGCTGGTGGTTGTACCAGTGGATGAATCGGTTCATCCATGCCCGGGCGGCACCGATGCTGGCGAACCGCTCGGGGTAGTTCGGCGTGTACTTCATGGTCTTGAACTGCGACTCGCTGTACGGGTTGTCGTTGCTGGTCCGCGGCCGATTGTGCGACCGGGTTACATCCAGATCGCACAGGAGTGAGGCCAACGGCTTCGAGGTCATCGCCGCGCCCCCGTCGGCGTGGAGATACCCCGGTGCCTGGCCTTGCTCGGCGATGGCGGCGGCGACCAGGTCGGCGGCCAGTTCGCCGTCTTCGACGGTCTCGATGCGCCAGCCCACGACGTAGCGGGAGTAGATGTCGATGACGACGTAGGCGTGGTACCAGATGCCCTTGGCCGGGCCCCGCATTTTCGTGATGTCCCACGACCACACATCATTTGCTGAGGTTGCGACCAGTTCGGGAATCGCCCGTGGTGGATGGGTTGCCTGCCGACGACGCTCGCCGTTCATCGCCTCGGCCGCCAGGATCCGGTGCATCGTGCGCTGCGAGCAGTGATACCGGCCGGCGTCGAGTTCGCGGGCCCACACCTGGGCCACGGACAGATCGGCGTAGGCCTCGCTGGTGAGCACTTCCAGTATCGCGGTGCGCTCGGCGGCGGTGAGCTCGGCAGGATGGCGGGCCTTGGGGTGCGGCCCATACTGGCGCGGTTTCGGATTGGCCTGGCGATGATGGGTCGCCCGCGACCTACCGACCAGGGCGCAGGACCGCACCACACCCAGCAGCGCGGTCAGCAGCTGCGCGGTTTCGGCCTGCCAGGTGCGCCAGGCGGCCCTGGTCACCCCTTGTTTTTCTTGGAGAGCGCTTCCAAGAACGCGACACCTTTTCCCATGACCTCCAACGCGGCGTCACGATCGGCGATGACCTTGTCCTTCCGGGCGGCGTCTGACTCGAGTTTGCTGATCTGCTTTTCCAGCTCAGCGATGCGCGCCTGCTCCGGCGACTGGCCAGCCCGGGGCCTTCTCTTGGACACGGTGCCCAGTGTTCCCGCTTCGATCTGGGCCCGCCACTGCTTGACGCTGGAATCGTAGAGGCCCTCTCGGCGCAGCACGCGGCCCTTCTGCCCGGACGGGGCCTGCTCGTACTCGGCGACGATGCGCCGCTTGTACTCGGCCGTGAACGTCCGCCGGGCCGGCCGCCCGGTCCGCGGGGCCTGAACCGTCTCCTGCGTCGAGGTCGTCGGCGTCGGCTGCGAGGCCTCCAGGGCCGCGTCAGTAGTTGCAGTGATAGTCATGCTGGGTTCTCCTTCTCCTCACGCCCCAGCCTCTCAACCAGCCAGCCCGGGTGTCTCACCTCAGTCTGGCGGATAGGG
>NZ_JAALDN010000550.1 GCF_014144855.1 Dietzia maris
CGAGGTGCCCGCCATGGACGTGTTCGTCAACCACGCCGGACCCGGGCCGGGGCCCGAGGACACCGGGCTCGGGCGGATCTGCGAACTCGACGCACCGATGACGCTTGCGCAGTTCACCGAGCTCGTGGCCGAGCGTCTGCCCACCACCGAGTGGGGGGTCCGCGCCGCGGGCGACCCCGACGCCGAGATCAGGCGCGTCGCGCTGTGTGGCGGATCCGGCGACTCACTGTTGGGTGCGGCCCGCGCGGCGGGCGCCGACGTCTACCTCACCGGGGACCTGCGCCATCACGTTGTGGACGAGCACCTTCGCTCGGGCGGACCCTTGCTCGTCGACGCCGCGCACTGGGCGCTGGAGTTCCCGTGGTGCGCCCAGGCCGCGGCCCTGCTCGAGGAGGGGGCGGACCTCACCGCGACGGTGTGCGATCAACGGACGGACCCCTGGACGGTGGCCGCCGGGGGAGGGCGCGTGCAGCGGTAGTCTTGGCACCCATGAAGGCCGATCCCCACGACCAGCGTCGACTCGTCGACATCGCCGACCTCGACCTGCGCCTGGCGAGTCTCGAGCACCGGCGGTCGCAGCTACCCGAGCAGACGACCCTGGACGAGCTGGAGGCCGAGCGGCGGGCCGCCACCGAGTCCGTCGCCCGTGCCCGGATCCACCTGGAGGATCTCGACCGCGCACTCGCCAAGCTGCGGTCCGATCTGGAGGCCGTGCGCCGGCGCCGGGCGGCCGACTCCGATCTGCTGGCCAAGGGCGGCCTGTCCGAGCGGCAGGCCACCGAACTGGACTACGAGCTGCGTTCGCTGGCCCGCCGCCAGGAGGCCCTCGAGGGCGAGCTGGGTGAGCTGGGCGAACGTCACGAGGCCATGGAGGCCGACGTCCGCCACTCCGGGGCGATCGTCACCGACCTGGACGCGCGGATCGGGATGGCCGTGACGCTGCGCGACACCGCCCTCGCCGAGCTCGAGGACGCGGTCACCGAGACGATGGCCGAACGGGCCCGGGAGGCGGAGACCGTCCCCGCCGACCTCCTCGATCACTACACCCGTAGCGCCGCGGAGGCGGGCCGAGGGGCGGCGATCCTCAACGGAGGCCGCTGCTCGGCCTGCGCCATGGACCTGGACCGGAGTACCGTCTCGGCGTTCCGCTCCGCCCCCGCGGACGAGGTCCTGAACTGCCCCGAGTGCGGCGTGATCGTGGTCCGCACCGACAACTCGTGAGCGGCGGGCCGGGTTCCACCGGCGGGCCGGGCTGGACCGGCGCCACCGGGCGCCCCACCCGGATCGTCCTGGCCCGCCACGGCCAGACCCCGCTGTCGGTGGACCGGCGCTATTCCGGTCAGGGCGACCCCGAGCTCACCGAGTTGGGCGTCACCCAGGCCG
>NZ_JAALDN010000551.1 GCF_014144855.1 Dietzia maris
GGCTTCGGCCGCCCTGACCTCACCGCCTTCGCTCGACTCGACGGCCTCGGTCTGAGCGTGACCGGACAACGACTTGAACCGGATCGTGCGGTCCTCGCGTGCCGCGTGGTGGAACCAGATCAGTGGTGCCGACGGTGCGGCAGCGAAGGCGCTGCTCGTGACACCGTGATCCGGCGGTTGGCCCACGAGCCGCTGGGCTGGCGACCGACCGTGCTGGAAGTTGTAGTGCGCCGCTACCGCTGTGCCGACTGCGGACACGTGTGGCGCCAAGACACCAGCGCCGCGGCGGAGCCACGCGCGAAGCTCTCGCGCACCGGGCTGCGGTGGGCGCTGGAAGGGATCGTGGTCGCACACCTCACCGTCGCCCGTGTCGCCGAGGGACTCGGGGTCGCGTGGGACACCGCCAACAACGCGGTCCTGGCCGAAGGCAAGCGGCTGCTGATCAACGACCCCACGCGGTTCGAGGGCGTGAAGGTCATTGGCGTCGATGAGCACGTCTGGCGCCACACCAGGCGTGGCGACAAGTACGTCACCGTGATCATCGACCTCACCCCGGTCCGCGATGGCGCCGGCCCAGCAAGGCTGCTGGACATGGTCGAGGGCCGGTCGAAGGCGGCGTTCAAGACCTGGCTCGCCGACCGCGACGACGCCTTCCGTGACGCGGTCGAGGTGGTCGCGATGGACGGTTTCACCGGGTTCAAGACCGCCGCTGCGGAGGAGATTCCGGACGCGGTCACGGTGATGGATCCCTTCCACGTCGTGCGCCTGGCCGGTGACGCCCTCGATAGGAGCCGGCGCCGGGTCCAACTCGCGATCCACGGGCACCGTGGGTTCAGGGACGACCCGCTCTACAAGTCGCGGCGCACGCTGCACACCGGCGCGGACCTGCTCACCGACAAGCAGAGCGACAGGCTACGCGCGCTGTTCGTTGATGACGCTCACGTCGAGGTCGAGGCGACCTGGGGTGTCTACCAGCGCATGATCGCCGCCTATCGCCACGAGGACCGGCAACGTGGCCGCGAGCTCATGGAGAAGCTGATCACCGACCTCAGCGCCGGCGTCCCCAAGGTGCTCACCGAGCTCACCACCCTGAGCCGGACCCTGAAGAAGCGAGCCGCTGACGTGCTCGCCTACTTCGAACGACCCGGCACCAGCAACGGGCCGACCGAGGCGCTCAACGGACGGCTCGAACACCTGCGCGGCTCCGCACTCGGGTTCCCCAACCTGACCAACTACATCGCCCGAAGCCTGCTCGAGACCGGCGGCTTCAGACCCCAACTCCTACACCCCCGATTGGGATGAGCCGCGAACCAGCTCACTATCTGATTCTCGATCGAGACGGTCACGACCATGGACCTGACCCTCTGCGCCAAGAAAGCGCTGCCGCCACAACGGCCCTGTTAACACCACCCAAACCATGGCCGCCCCGGGTCAGGCTGGGCGCCCTTGAATTGCCCCAGATCCACGGCGCCCGCCGATCTGCTCCATAAGCAGATTCGGAGAACAGACCTCACCCCCGACACCGCTCAGCTGCCGGGGGTGAGGACTATTCGGTCGACTCAGCTGCCGAGCGAACCCGTGGTCTCCGCCACCGAGCCCGAGCTGCCGATGCCGGCAAGAGCGGAATCCAGCGACCCGAGGCCGGCCGGAACACCGGCACCTGCGGAGATCTCGACCTCGACGTACGGGTCGTCATCCAGCCCCTGGGAGTTACACACCGTGAGAGCAGCCGGGGAGAATGAATCATCGGTGAGTGTGCCCTCGACAACCCCGCCGATTGCTCCTTCCATCAGCTCAGCGGTCTCACCGTTCTCGACCATTCCGCCGAAGAATCCGATCTGCCCCTTGCCCGCAGCCTCCACGAAACGTGCCGTCCAGCTCTCCGGGAGAGTGCTGTTGATGTCCACCGTCTTCACATAGCCGTAGAGGTCGGAGACCAGACGCCCCGTACCCACGAACGAGTAGCACATCAAGTCCTGACCCGACTTGTTGGTGTAGGTCACCTCCGTGGCCTCACCCTTGCCGCTCACGCTCACACTGCTGGGGCTGTTGAACACGGGATCGACGTCCTGGGCGCCGGCCACCCCGGCGCCGGCGAGGGCGGTGACTGAGGCGATGGCGGTGGCTGCGGTGGCGACGCCGAGGCGGGTGAGGGAACGCATGTGGTGCTCCGATCGGAAGGGGACGCGACCGGTCGGCCGCTTCCATGGAGTCCACCCGATGCGCCGTCACCGCACTATCGGCCGTTCATACGACATGTGCCGTACGTTCACACCCGATTCGGCCCCACCTGACCCGCACGCACCATCGGCCTCACTCGTCACACGAGCGGCCCCCAGATCACCCCAGGATGTCGCGCCGCACCACGTTCTGGTCGCGGCCGGGGCCCACGCCGATGTACGACATGTGGCAGCCGGCGAGCTCCTCGAGCCGCAGCACGTAGTCGCGGGCGGCGGGCGGCAGGTCGCTGAACTCGCGCGCCCCGGTGATGTCCTCGTCCCAGCCGGGCATGGTCTCGTAGATCGGCGTGGCGTGGTGGAAGTCGGTCTGCGTCATGGGCATCTCGTCGTGCCGGACGCCGTCCACGTCGTAGGCCACGCAGATCGGGATCTCGCCGATGCCGGTGAGCACGTCGAGCTTGGTGAGGAAGTAGTCGGTGAACCCGTTGACGCGCGCGGCGTAGCGGGCGATCACGGCGTCGTACCAGCCACAGCGGCGGGTGCGGCCGGTGTTGACACCCACCTCACCGCCGGTGACCTGCAGGTACTCGCCCCACTTGTCGAACAGCTCGGTGGGGAACGGCCCGGCGCCCACGCGGGTGGTGTACGCCTTGACGATGCCCAGAGAGTGGGTGATCTTGGTGGGCCCGATGCCCGAGCCCACGCAGGCTCCGCCGGCGGTCGGGTTGGACGACGTCACGAACGGGTAGGTGCCGTGGTCCACGTCGAGCATGGTGGCCTGGCCGCCCTCCATGAGCACGGACTCGCCGCGGTCCAGCGCCTGGTTGAGCATCAGGGTGGCGTCGCAGACCATGGGCCGCAGCCGGTCGGCGTAGCCGAGGAAGTACTCGACCATCTCGTCGACCTCGACCGCTCGACGGTTGTAGATCTTCACCAGGATCTGGTTCTTGAGGTGCAGCGCACCTTCGATCTTCTGCCGCAGGATCGATTCGTCGAACACGTCCTGGACGCGTATCCCCACGCGCGAGACCTTGTCGGCGTAGGTGGGGCCGATGCCGCGCCCGGTGGTGCCGATGGCCTTCTTGCCGAGGAACCGCTCGGTGACCTTGTCGAGCTGCTGGTGGTATGGCGCCACGAGGTGCGCGTCGGCGGAGATCCGCAGGCGGGAGGTGTCAGCGCCGCGCGCCTGCAGTCCCTCGATTTCCTCGAAGAGCGCCTCGAGGTTCACCACCACGCCGTTGCCGATCACCGGCACGGCCGTGGGCGAGAGGATGCCGGCGGGCAGGAGCTTGAGCTCGTACTTCTCACCGCCCACCACGACGGTGTGGCCGGCGTTGTTCCCGCCGTTGGGCTTGACCACGTAGTCCACGTGGCCGCCCAGGATGTCGGTGGCCTTACCCTTGCCCTCGTCGCCCCACTGGGCGCCGATCAGAACGATCGCTGGCATGGTTCGCATTCACCTCGAATGAGTCGTCGTCACGGTGCACCGGCGTCAGACACCTGACAGCGAATCCGCGCACACCAACGCCCCAGAATAGTCCGTACCGCGTGAACACCCTAGTCGGCGACGCCCCGCAGTCTGCGGAATCGCACCGGCGTTCCCGGGAGAAGCTGCGAGATCGCGTCCGCGGACCGCGCGGTGAGCACACCGATGACGGGGTACCCGCCGGTCACCGGGTGGTCGGGCCCGAACACGACGGGTGAGCCGTCGGCGGGGATCTGCACCGCGCCGCGCACCATGCCCTCGCTGGGGATCTCGCGCGTGTCGAGGCGCGGGACGGGCCGGGCGGGGTCGATACGGACGCCCACCCTGTCCGCGTGCCCGCTGACGTGCCCGGTCGCGGCGAGGACGTCCCACGCAGCGGGCGGGAACAGGTCGTCGCGCGGCCCGGGGATGACGTCCAGCTCCACGGATTCCCTGGAGCCGGTGACCGCGCCCCC
>NZ_JAALDN010000055.1 GCF_014144855.1 Dietzia maris
CGCGTGTTCCCGCTCGACGGTTCCTCACCCGTCGGCCCCGGTGACGACCCAGCGGGTGTAGAGCCCGCCGCGGGGGCACGTGAAGGCCGCGGCGACGCGCAGCGGAACCCGGGTGGCGTCGGTTCCGACGGCCAGTCGCGAGTCGTCGCCGCCGACGATGATCTCGGGGGCGACCGACAGGACGAGTTCGTCGATCGCGCCCTCGCGCAACAACGTCCCGAGCAGCTGCGGACCGCCCTCGAACGTCACCTCGGAGGCCCCGAAGTGTGTGGCGAGGGAACGGACGGAGGTGCGCAGTGGACCCGGATCGAGCACGTGCACCGTGACACCCCGCTCCCGGGCGGCCTCGAGTCGGTCGCCGGGCACTCCGTGGGCGGCGACCACCTGCAGTCCGTCGCCGGCGTCGGCGCAGTGCTCGATGAGCGCGTCGCCCAGCGCGCGGGTGAACACCAGGACGACGGGAGGGGGACCGGGTCGTCTGTCCGCCCACACGGCGGCGGTCCGGGCGGGGCCGTACCCCTCGGCCAGAACGGTGCCCGAGCCCACCAGGATCAGGTCGGCCCGGGCCCGCATGGCGTCGTAGACCAGCCGGTCCGTCGGGGTCCCCAGCCCGCCGCTGCGGCCGTCCACGGTGGTCGTGCCGTCGACCGAGGAGATCATCACCGCGCGGATGCACGGCACGGGCAGACCCGGTTCGGGGTCCAGCGCCGCCCACAAGGCCTCGAGGGCGGCGGGGTCGTCGTCGATCACGGTGGGCCGTGTCATGCGCACCGGGGACTCCTTCCGTTCTGACGCCGGGTGTCCCCACGATAGGCTCTGCCCATGGTCGCTCGCCTCGTTGACGTCACCCCGGTGGTTCCTGCCGATCAGCTCGTGGCACAGATGGTTCCCCCGTCGATGTTCGACGATGTCAGTTTCGACTCCTACATCCCGGACCCGGCCGAGCCCTCGCAGGCCGCCGCGGTCAAGGCGTGTCGCGAGTTCGCCGAGTCCGTGGTGGCCCGTCGCACTCCCAAGAAGGGGCTGTTCGGCCGGCGACCGAAGGCGGTGCAGGGGACCGGTATCTATCTCGACGGCGGCTTCGGGGTGGGCAAGACCCACCTGCTGACGTCGATTTACCACAATTGCCCCGAGCCCAAGGCGTTCGGGACGTTCGTCGAGCTGACCCACGTCGTGGGTGCTCTCGGCTTCAACCGGGCCGTCGAGGAGCTCTCCGGGCACTCCGTCCTGTGCATCGACGAGTTCGAGCTCGACGATCCGGGCGACACCATGCTGGTGTCTAGACTGCTCGCGGAGCTCACCACCGCCGGTGTCAGCGTCGCGGCCACTTCCAACACGCTGCCGGAGCAGCTGGGGGAGGGACGGTTCGCGGCCAAGGACTTCATGCGGGAGATCCGCAAGATGTCGGGGATCTTCGAGTCGATCCGGGTCGACGGCCCGGACTACCGGCACCGTAACCTGCCCCCCGCCCCGGACCCGATGGACGACAGCGGACTCGAGGCCGAGGCCGAGGCGGTGGAGGGTGCCACGCTCGACGACTTCGACGCCCTGTGCGAGCACCTGTCGACCCTTCACCCGTCCAAGTACAACCGCCTCGTCGACGGCGTCACGCGGGTCTGCCTCAGCGGGGTCAAGCCGCTGCCGGATCAGTCGATCGCCCTTCGTCTCGTCGTCCTCGCCGACCGGCTCTATGACGCGGGGATTCCCGTGCGCAACTCCGGCGACAAACTGGACGCGATCTTCACCGACGAGATGATCGCCGGCGGCTACCGCAAGAAGTACCTTCGTGCCACTTCCCGACTCCTGGCGCTGTCCCGGTTCGAGACCGTCGGCGGCTGACCGGCAGGCCCCTCTCAAAGCGCCAGTTCGTACACGACGTCGGTGTTGGCGACCCCTCCGACGTCGAAGGTCCGGTTCCCGCGTGGTTCGAAACCACGCTTGACGTAGAACCTGCGGGCTCGGGCGTTGGCGACGTTGGTGGCCAGCCAGATGCTCCGCGTGCCCGCCGCTCTGCACCGTCGGCACACCTCGTCGAGCATGTCCGACGCGATCCCTCCGCCGTGGTGGTCGGGATCCACATAGAACTTGCTGACCCCGGTCGTGGGTCGGTGAATCACCTGTCCAGCGCAGCCCGGGTCCATCTTGGTCCCGGCGATCAGCAGGATGTACCCGACCATCTCACCGTCGTCGCCCCGGGCCACCAGGACCTCGTGGCCCGGCGTGACGAGGTGAGCTCTGAACGCCTCCGGGCCGAGGTGCTCGGCGATGAAGGCCCTGATCTCGACCGGCCCCAGTTCGGGAGGGCACGCCAGCGGGAACGTCCGGGCCGCCAAGGCCGAGACGGCGTCGATATCGGCCACCGAGGCGTCACTGAGTCGGGCGGTCACCCCACGAGCCTATAAGGCGCCGTTCAGGCGTGCAGGTGCAGGCTCTCGCCCGTCCGTGCCCCTCTGATGACGAGTTTCTCCGCGTCGTCGCCGCCACCGAGGATGAGCGTGAGCTCGAATTCATCGGTTCCCGTGCGCTGCAGATCAGCGAGGACACCGGTGGTGTGCCGGAAGTCGACGACGCGGCCGCGCATGGTCGCGATGTCGGCTTGGTCGATCGTCGTCGAATGGTGGAGGTGGGGCATCGCGGACATACCATCATGATCAGTGACCGACGTCACGTCGGGAGTACGTTCCGGTACCGAACGAGCGACAGTCCGCGAAACGACGAACGCCCCGGCCGGAGCCGGGGCGTTGTGTGGTGCGCGATACTGGGATTGAACCAGTGACCTCTTCCGTGTCAGGGAAGCGCTCTCCCGCTGAGCTAATCGCGCGGGTTTCCCGTCCGGACGTATCCGGACGTGGAGGTGGAGACGGGAATCGAACCCGTGTTGACGGCTTTGCAGGCCGCTGCCTCACCACTCGGCCACTCCACCGCAAAGGTATCGAGCCTGGTGAGGACGTCCTGGCTCCTCGATCCCTCCGAGCGGATGACGGGATTCGAACCCGCGACCCTCACCTTGGCAAGGTGATGCGCTACCAGCTGCGCCACATCCGCATCGCTCCCCGGCTCGCTGTTGCTCACCGCGTTGCGAGAATGAACATTAGCCGACGACGTTCGCGGAAGACAAATCCGGGGTCGGAAATGCCCGCTGAACTGGCCAGGAGCCCGATAGAGTTTCCGCACCACCAGCCCCGCCGGCCCCGCCCGCACCGCAGTTGCGGCCGTGGGCAACCCGGCTGGCCGGGGCCTGCCTGACCGCCCGAGTTTCGCGACCGGGTCAGCGCCGGAATGGACCGACGACGACGCGCACCGAGGTGCCGCTAGTGCAGCGCGGAGCAGACCATGGTGGAGGAGCGCGAGTCGGAGCGCCCGGACGGGAAACGGGAGCCCACACCGCCCCGTCGGGACCCGAATTGGGCGTGGGCACCGGGCTTGCTAGAGTATTGCGGGTGCCCGGGAGAGAAGCCGGGCGACGAGGTCCTATAGCTCAGTGGAAGAGCGCTCCGTTCACACCGGAGAGGTCACTGGTTCGAACCCAGTTAGGACCACCACCCGACGAACCCCGCTCTCCGTCTACCGGAGCGCGGGGTTTCGTCATTTCCTCATCGTTGCCGGTTCGCGATAGCTGTAGAGCACCCTCGCCGCCTCCCGGGCTGGCCGCGTCCAGGTTCGAGCGTGCCCTAGACGAACGTAGAGGTTTGGTAGTAAAAGCAGCCTCATTCGGAAATCTCGCCGAAACAGTACAGCCATAGCGTTCCTTCCGTGCTGCCGCACAAGGCCCTCGACGAGGGTCATCGTCGTAGGAAGGAACGCTAATGACGGGAATGTTCGTCTCCGCAGTCGTCGGGATCGTCGGCGGACCGGACGTACCGACTCGAACTCATCGAGTCGCCGTCCGACTACGTCTGGGGGATCGCCGGCCCGGACGTCGGGAAGATCTTCATGCGAACGGGCGAGCGGATCCGGATCGAGATGACCAACTCCACCTCGATGTGGCACCCGATGCACCTGCACGGGCACACCTTCGGCGTCCCGGAGCACGGGAGACTGCGGCGCGACACCGTGATCATCCACCCGGGCCAGAGTCTCGCGTTCGAGTTCGACGCCGACAATCCCGGCGCCTGGATGTTCCACTGCCACAACGCGTATCACCTGGACGCCGGGATGACCACCAACTTCTACTACGAGAGGTGACACTCGATGTTGCGCAACACCACCAAGCTCGCCGCCATGGCGACGTCCGCCCTCCTCCTCACCGCCGGGTGCTCGTCCGGTGACGTGGGGGCGGGGGCCGCGACCGGCACCACGGTCCAGGTCCGGGTGCTGGACATGAAGTTCGATCCCGCGGTCGTCACCATCTCCCCGGGAGACACCGTGGAGTGGGTCTGGGAGGCATCCCTGCCCCACGACGTCGCGTCGATGGAGGGAGCACCGGTCGCCTTCGCCTCCGAGCTGCAGACCTCTGGCACCTATGCGCAGACCTTCGAGACCGCGGGCGTCTACGACTACACCTGCACCCCGCATCCGCAGATGACCGGACAGGTCATCGTGGAGGGATGAGGCCCGTCACCCGTAGGGGGCGGGCGGGAACCTCCCCGAACCCGGTCCTCGCGTCGGTCACCGCAGTCGCGCTACTCGTGACCGGGTGCGGGTCTCCCCCCGAGCCCGCCAGGGTCACGGTGCGCAACGTCGCCTTCGACCCCAGAGAGCTGCACGTGGTCGCCGGCGATGAGGTCGCCTGGTTCTTCGACGACGGCGGGACCTACCACGACGTGGTCGTCGAAGGACTCGACGGCAACGCCGGCTTCCGGGCAGAGGGGGAGCACCGCATGGTCTTCCCCGAACCGGGCATCTACCGGGTGACCTGCTCGATCCACCCCCAGATGGTGGGCTCCGTGGTCGTGAGACCACCCGCCTGACCCTCGTCCCACCCCACCGATCCACTACCACACCACCAGTACGAGGAGGAACACCATGACAATCACACCCACCACGGCACCGCACCTCGCGGGAGCCACCGTCCCGCCCGACGGGGAGACCCGGTCCGTGGCGGATATATCCGACCTGGACCTCGGCGATCGCCCCGAGATCCGGCCGCGGATGGGCCACGCGGTCGGTATCGCCAAGCGCGTCGGGGTCGCCGCCGCATCACTGGCCGTCGGCGTCGGCGCCGCGGTGGCGGTCGGTGCCGTCACCGGCCTGACCGCACCGGTCGCCCTCACCGTGGGCGT
>NZ_JAALDN010000552.1 GCF_014144855.1 Dietzia maris
AGGCTGCAGACGCCGCCCGGGCCCACGGCCTGGCGGTATCCATAGAGCGCCCGGGCGCGGTGGCACGCCGTACCGCCATGCCTCACCTACGCCGACGCACTTCTGGCTGCCGTCCACGCCTCCGTCTGAACCGCAGTGCCGTCTGAACCGCAGTGCCGTCTGACCTGCGCCGCCCTGAACGGGGCATCCAGGGCACCGCAGGTCACGGCCGTGACAGCCACTTCTTCCGACCATGTCGTACCTCGAACATACAGTCGAACCATGAGCCCAACAGACACCGCCCACTCGCCGTTCGTGACCCCGCCGGGATTCACGACGGTGCCTACCCCCGCCACCGACGTCGTCGTCCCTGAGGCCTTCAGCCGATGGGACCCCGGACAGCGACGCGGCTATCTCGCGCAGCGGGCGATCAACGCTGCCGAAGGCCGCACTGTGGCCTTTGCGTACGACTGCGTATCCAGGTCAACCCAGAACGACCAGCGACGCGATCCCCTGGACACGGCGGCGACCATGGTGAGCGCCTCGATGGCTTTGTCCCGCCGCGGGGCATTTCGGCTGGTGGCCACCGCCATAGAACTGACCGAGCGGCTGCCTCTCACCGCGACACTGCTGACGACTGGGTGGATCGGAGTCGACGCGGCCCACGCCATCGCCGAGGAGACCGCCCTGGTGGAGGACCGTCTCATGCCGGAACTCGACCGCCGCATCAGCGAGGGACTCGCACCGACGAGGCGCCGAACCCACCCTCCCAGGATCGGGCCACTGCGCAAGATGCTCAGCAAGCACGTCGCGAGCTGCGACCCCGTGGGAGCGGACGCCCGCGCACAACAGGCTCGGCGAGAGCAGAACGTGAAGATGACGCCGGTCACCGGCGATCTCGCGCTGCTCACCGCGACCCTCTCAGCCGTCGACGGCCTGGAGATCACCGAGCGGATCGAAGCCCTGGTCCGCACCGCCGCAACAGACGACCCCCGGTCGATCGGGCAACTCAGGGCCGCCGGCCTCCTCGCCCTGAGCCGCGGCTGGACCTGTCTGCCCGCACCCGACGGAGACCACCCCACGGACCCGGACGCGATGGCCGCGGCCCGCCGGGTCGTGATCCACGCCTACGACGACGGGGACGCGGACTTCCGGGGCCTGTTCGTGGCAGGTTACGGCCCCGTCAGTCGCTTCACGTCCGATGAACTGCAGCGATTCGCCAGGCGCAGACTCGACGCGATCGACACGCTCGCGGACCCGGACAGTGAGGCCTCCCGCCGGTACAACCCCTCGGAGGCACTGGCCCGCTTCTGTCGGGGTCGCGACGGCACCTGCGTTTTCCCCGGCTGCCAGACCCCGGCGGACAAGACGGACCTCGACCACATCATCCCCTTCGACCACGACGATCCCCAACGCGGCGGATACACCACCAGCGACGACCTCGGCAGCATCTGCCGCACCCACCATCGCCTCAAGACCGATGGCATCTGGGCCTACTACCGGAGCACTGACGGAGACTACGTGTGGATACATGGTCCGAACCATCCCGACAAGGACCCCGGGACACGCGTCATCACCACCCCCACCGGCCCATTGGCGGAGTTCGGCGCACCGCGACACCCCGAACGCTCCCGGCTACAGAAGGAGGCCGCCGAAGCCGGCAGAACCGGAGACGGCATACCCGGATCGCAGCGCCAACCGCACACCCGGCACCGTCGCGCCTCCGAACGGAGGTACCTGCGCGCTCAGGCGGAACAGCGACTCCACGCTGCAGAGCGCGAACCGGGGTCGCAGTCGGCTGCCTAGGTCGGCCGGCCGGGCGCCTCAACCCTCGATTTGCTCGCCCAGTTCCATCCAGCGCTCCTCGAGCGTGTCCTTCTCCACGGAGACGTCCTTGAGCTCGCGGTCCAGGGCGGCCAGCTTCTCGGTGTCCATCGCCCCTGCCAAGACATCGGCCATGGCCTTGTGGAGCTCGGCCTCGCGCTTGTCGAGCTTGCCCATCTGCCGCTCGATCTTCGACATCTCCTTGGTGAGTGCCCGCTCCTCGGCGGCGGAGAGGGCGGGAGCCGTGGCACTACCACCCGCGGCACCGGCCCCAGAGCCGCCAGCCGAAGCAGACGCGGCGCCCGGCGTGGAGCGCGACACCTTGCCCGAGTCGCCAGCCGCCCCGGCGACGCGACGGCGCTCGAGGTATTCGTCGATGCCGCGCGGGAGGTTGGTGAGCTGGCCGTCGCCGAACAGCGCCCACACCGAGTCACAGATGCGCTCGACGAGGTAGCGGTCGTGCGAGATGACGACCATCGTGCCGGGCCAGCCGTCGAGCAGGTCCTCGAGTTGGCGCAGCGTGTCGATGTCGAGGTCGTTGGTGGGCTCGTCGAGCAGCAGGACGTTGGGCTCGGCCATGAGCACGCGCGTGAGCTGCAGGCGCCGTCGCTCGCCGCCGGACAGGTCGCCGACGGGCGTGCGCTGACGGGCCGGCGAGAAGCCCAGCCGCTCGGCCAACTGGGAGGCGGTGAGCTCGTCCTTGCCGAACGCCACCCGGGCGGCGACGTCCTCGATCGCCTCGAGCACCCGCTGATCCAGCGGCAGGTCGTCGAGTTCCTGACGCAGCCACCCGATCCGGATGGTCTTGCCCTCTTTGCGGCTGCCCGCGGCGAGGGGGGCCTCACCGGCGAGCGCGCGCAGGAGCGTGGTCTTGCCGGAACCGTTGACGCCGACCAGGCCAACGCGCTCGCCGGGGGCGAGTCGCCAGGTGAGGTCCTCGACGAGGGTGCGGCCGTCGGGGGCGTCGAGGCGCACGTCCTCCAGCTCGATCACGACCTTGCCGAGGCGCCGCGCGGCGAAGCTCGACAGTTGTAGTGAGTCGCGGGGCGGCGGCACGTCCTTGATGAGCGCCTCGGCCGCCTCGATGCGATAGCGCGGCTTGGACGTCCGCGCCGGGGCGCCGCGGCGCAGCCACGCGAGTTCCTTGCGCATGAGGTTCTGACGACGCGACTCGGTGGCCGCGGCCTGGCGGTCGCGCTCGGCGCGCGCGAACACCCAGTCGTTGTAGCCACCCTCGTACTGCTCGACGTGGCCGTCGACCACCTCCCAGGTGTGGGTGGCGATCGTGTCGAGGAACCACCGGTCGTGGGTGACGACGACGAGCGCACTCGATCGCGCGACCAGGTGGTCCGCCAACCACTGGACCCCCTCGACGTCGAGATGGTTGGTCGGCTCGTCCAACACGAGCAGGTCCAAATCCTGCACGAGGGCCGCGGCGAGCGACACCCGGCGCCGCTCACCGCCGGACAGATCCGCGACGGGCGTGTCCAGTCCCAGGTCGTGGATGCCGATGCCGTCGAGCACCGCGCGGACGCGGGCGTCACCGGCCCACTCGTGGACCGCGAGGCCGAGCCTGCCGACCACGGCCTGGCCCACGGTGTCGGCGGCGAGCTCGGTGCGCTGCGTGACCACGGCGGTCCGCAGACCGCTGACCTGTGAGACGCGCCCGGAGTCGGGCTCGGCCACGCCGGTGAGGATCTCCAGCAGGGTGGTCTTGCCGCCCCCGTTTAGGCCGACGACGCCGATGCGGTCGCCGGCATTGACGCCCAGTGAGACGTTGTCGAGCACCTGCCGGATCCCGAAGGAGACCGAGCACTGCTCGAGGTTGATGAGGTTGGTGGGGGCCATCTCTACTTTCCTGTGGGGTCGTCGACGATGTGCGCACCGCCGACCGGGCCGCGGGTCACGCGGACCTCGCGGGCGACGCCGTGCTCGCTGATCTCGGCGGCGACGGCGATCGCGTGGTCACGGTCGGTGCAGAAGAACAGGCAGGTGGGGCCGGAGCCGGAGACCATGCCGTGCAGGGCCCCGGCCTCCCGGCCGACGCGCAGGGTCCGGCGGAGGGCGGGCATGAGCGAGAGCGCGGCGGCCTCCATGTCGTTGGCGAGCAGCCCG
>NZ_JAALDN010000553.1 GCF_014144855.1 Dietzia maris
GGGGCGGACGCGGGGCAGGGCCAGGGCGGCGGTCGCTCGGGCGGCGGGTACGACGACATCCCGCCGCCGCCCGAGGAACCGGAGCCGGAACCGGGCGAGCCCAACAGCCCGCCCCCGCAGCCGGTCAGCGAGGAGGAGATGGTGGACGAGGCCCGCAGTGGCCCCCAGAACCTCGACCACCGGACCGGTGAGGACATCGCGTTGGCCCTGCTCAAGGAGCACCTGGGGGCCCGCCCGCTCGAGCGCTGACCCACCCGCCCCGCCGCGCGCCGGGGCACGGTGTCCTACCGGACGGTTACGCTGGGAACCGACCGACCGGGGCCGCCCCGGCAGGGTCAGGCCTGAACACCAGCCATGAACTCAGCACTGCCCCGCACACCGCCGAAAGGACCCCGCCATGCAGCCCGGACCCGACATGAACGCCCTGCTCCAGCAGGCACAGCAGATGCAGGCCCAGCTCGCCGAGGCGCAGCAGGAGATCGCCGCGAGCACCGTCGACGGTCAGGCAGGCGGCGGACTCGTCACCGTCTCCATGCGCGGCACCGGTGAGGTCACCGGCGTCACGATCGACCCGAAGGTCGTCGACCCCGAGGACATCGAGACGCTGCAGGACCTCCTCGTCGGCGCGTTCGGCGATGCCCACACCAAGGTGCAGGAGCTCGCCGAGTCCCGGCTCGGCCCGCTGGCCTCCGGTGGCGGCCTCGGCGACATGATGGGCGGACTGGGAATGTGAGCCTGCGGGGCCCGGCACGTTCCGGGCCCCGCCACCGGGTTCCGACTCGTAATCGGACCCGCCACCCGGCGACGCAGCCGTCGTCGGGACAGCAAGAGCACAGGAAAGCGCGATGTACGAGGGACCGGTCCAGAACCTGATCGACGAGTTCGGCAAGCTGCCGGGCATCGGTCCGAAGTCTGCGCAACGCCTGGCCTTCCACCTGCTGCAGGCCGAGCCCGACTCCGTCGAACGCCTCCGCTCCGCGCTGCAGGCCGTGGTCGAGGGCGTCACCTACTGCGAGGTCTGCGGGACCGTCGCGGCGGCCGAGCGCTGCCGTATCTGCTCGGACCCGCGCCGCGACCCCACGCTCATCTGCGTGGTCGAGGAGCCCAAGGACATCGAGGCCATCGAGCGCACCCGGGAGTTCCGCGGGCTCTACCACGTGCTCGGCGGGGCGCTCGACCCCATCAACGGCATCGGACCCAACGAACTTCGCATCGCCGGGCTGATGCGGCGGGTCGGCGGGGAGGCCGAGGGCGAGGAGATCGCCGAGATCATCATCGCGACCGATCCCAACACCACCGGCGAGGCCACCAGCACTTACCTGGCCCGTCTGCTGCGGCCATTCCCCGATCTCGTGGTGAGCCGCCTGGCGTCCGGCCTGCCGATGGGCGCCGACCTGGAGTTCGCCGACGAGCTCACCCTCGGCAGCGCACTGTCGGGGCGCCGCATCCTCTCGGGCGGGCCCGCCCAGGCCCCCCGGTCGGGCGGCGTGCTGCGCCCCGAGCAGATCGACCCCG
>NZ_JAALDN010000554.1 GCF_014144855.1 Dietzia maris
TGCGCCGCCTACCCGGTATCGAATCTGTGTTCCATGATACGCACACACATTCGAACAGGCAAGGGTTTGTTCCGCTTCTGGCCTATCCATTGAATTGCAATCACCGATCGCCCATTTCAGCGAAATGTGTGATCCACTCTTCTTGATTGCTTGGGGTGGATGCCCCGTAGACCCAAACTCGGAGGCGTTCCATGACCAAGACCATCACCTGTGCCGGAGCCGTGGCCGCCGCGCTCCTCGTCTTCTCTACGGGGGCCGCCGCCGCCCAGACTTCGGAAGCCGCCGGCTCCGACTCCCTCCCGGGAGCATCGGAGACCGAGGGGGGCTATCTCGGCGAGGCTGGCGAGCTGCTGCCCGGTTCCGTTACAGGTTCTCTGCCCGGTTACGCCTCCGGACCGCTGGGTTCCACCGCCACCCTCGTGTGCAATCTCGGTTCGGCGGCCGGCGCTGCCGCCAACCTGATGGGCGTGCCGTTGCAGGTTCCGGTGGGAGTCATCTGCATGGTCCTCAACCCGGTCGCCGAGTCGGCGGATGCGCTGCTCGAGGGAGACGTCCAGGGTTCCGTCGGCGCGGTGGTGTCCGGTGTGCCGCTGGTCGGCGCGTCGCTCGAGGATCAGATTGACACCGGGTCCGCCACCGAGTCGGTGGAGGGGTCCGTGGGTGATCGACTGGGTTCTGTCTCCGAAGCCGCGCTGACTCCGGCGAACTGAGGCGGCTTCCGCGCCCCGCGCCCCGCGCCCGGACTCCAACCCCAAGGCCCTGGCTAAGGGGCGGGGTCGATCCGGGTGGTGGGCGTCGGCCTACCTAACGCTGCTGGCGCCCGAAGGCGTGCGGTTCGACGGGCTGCTGTGCCCGGGGTAGGCCCGACACCACGAGTCGGTAGGACTCGGTGACCAGCTCGAAAACCATGTCCGCGGTCAGCGTGCCGCCGGGGTGCAGCGAGATCCAATGCCGCTTGTTCATGTGGTACCCGGGCGTGATGTCGGCGTGCGCATCGCGCAGGGCCATCGAGTCCGACGGCAGTGCCTTGAGGATCACCTGACGCTCGCCGTTGACGACCGCGTGGAACATGAACATCTTCCCGCGGACCTTGAACACATCGAAGTCCGGCCCGAACGGGAACTCCAGAGTCGACGCGGGCAGTTCGCGGGCGCGCATCGCCGCGCACTTCTAGAGTTCCCGTCCGTTCATGCCGTCGACGCTACCGTCGCCGGCTCCGCGCCCGGCTCTGCGCCCGGGCGGGGGGGGGACGCTGCGGTTCGCCCGGCGTGTCGTCGTCCCGGACCAGCCGGGAGACGAGCGGGTTGGCGAGCGTCCCCGCGAACTGCAATGACCCGGCCTGATCGGTCAGGTCGACCATCTGCCGCGTATTACGCAACTGCAGGCGGTTGAGACACGAGTGCTTGAACCGCGGAGCGAACAGCGCCTCCCAGGTGGGACGGTGCACCTCGCCGTCGTGCACCCGGCCGTCGTAGTCCCCGCCGTCGTGGTCCTCGCCGTTGTGCCCCTCGCCGCCGCGACCCTCGCCGCCGCGACCGCCGCCGGGAGCCAGGGTCTCCAGGCACTGCCGCGTCTCGTCCCAGAACTGATCCGCCTCGAGCACCCCGGCGACGTCGAGGATCGAGGCGAGGTGGCGCAGCACCCCGTCCATGACGTCGGTGTGGACGCTCAGTGCGGCTGTCTCCGCGTCCACCACGTGGCGGATCCGCTCGAGCCCAGAGGGCAGAGGCCGGTCACGCACCACGGCGACCTCCTCGCCGATGTCCTTGAACAGCGCCCGGCGCACGGTGTGGTCGGGGCCCATCACCACGATCACGTTCTCACCGTGCGGCATGAAGACCAGCCCGTGCACGAGCAGGCATCTCGCGACGGGCAGCACGTAGGCGTCGAGCAGCGCCCGGAGCCAGGTGCGGGCGTCCAGGCCCGACCGCTCGAGGTGCTCGACGGCGAGGGACCGCCCGTGCAGGTCCACGTGCAGCATCGAGGCCAGCGTGACGGCACGTTCTCCGGGGGCCAGCCGCGAAACGGGGCTCTCGCGCCACAGGGCCGCGATCATCTTGGTGTGCGGCCCCTCGTCCGAGATCCCGGCCGCGGCCGCCCGGTGGTAGGCGTCGCCGGTGTAGCCCACGGCGGCGACCTCCCGCAGGATCTGGAAATCCAGCGCGCGCAACACCGGATCCGAGGTGACGACCCCGGCCACCCAGTCGTTGACGGCCGGGGTGTCGCGCATGTACTTCGGCGACAGGCCGCGGGTGAACCCCATGTTCTGCACGGCGAGGGCGGTCTTGACGTAGCCGCGCTCGGGGTGGGTCACGTCGAAGAAGGTGCGGACGGACTGCTGTGGCCGGTACTCGCTGTCGGATTCGCCCAGGTGGACCAGGTCGTGGCGCGCGAGATCGGGGGCGAACGCCACCGCGACCTCGTGCTGCCACTGCCACGGGTGCACGGGCAGGATGCGGTAGTCGGCGGGGTCGAGGCCCAGCGAGCGCAGCTGGTCGTCGCACCGCATTAGCGCCTCGGTGCCGAACTCGCGCGCGTAGTGGTCGCGCTCGTCGAGGCCCGTGACGGTGGCCAGGTGGCTCAGGCCGCGGCGGGCTGCTAGCCACACCAGGCGGACGGTCGACGGGGCTTCGGGCGTGTAACGGTGACGGTCGGACAGACCCAGGCCCACGCGGCCGTTGTTGGCGACGAACCCGGGATGACCCTCGGTCATCGCGCCCTCGACCTCCTGCAGGCCCGCCTCCGCCAGCTGTTGTGCGGGGCGATCGCGGTGATGCAGGCAGAACGCCGCCGAGCCGAGCGTGGCCGCGATCTCCTCCAGGTAGGTCCCCACGAGCGACCCGGGGATCCCCAGGTACGGCGCGAGGGTGAGGATCAACTCCTGCGCGTCCGGCTCGACCGGGACGCCGTCGACCTCGCGGCACAGCGAGGCCTCGTCGATCGCCCAGTGCTCCAGCGGCAGCACCCGCGCGCGGAACGTCCACCGTTCGCCGCCGGTGCGCACTTCGTAGGTGTCCAGGCCGACGTCGGTGTGAGTGGAGCGGGTGGGCGCGAGGAGCCGCTCGTGGGAGAACTCGGCCAGCGCCTTGGCGCAGAGGTGGCGGTGCGCGCGGCGCATGGCGTGACCGGTGAGGTGGGCGTGGGGTGGCGGTGTGACCGGGGGTGACGACGACGAGACCGGCATCGACGTCCGGCCGATCTCCGACTCGCGGAACGCCTCGGCACGACAGATGGAGAGCAGCGCCGTCTTGTCGGGCAGGTCGACAGGGCCGTCCTCGCGGAAGCCGGCGTGGGCGTTGAGCCGGTGCACGGCGGTGTTCCGGATGTCCGGCTCCACCACCACCCGGCGGGCCGGGGCGCCGAACAGCGGCACCTCGAACGCGGTCGAGCAGATGGCCCCCATCACGGCCGCGGACGTGCCGGGGACCGGCGTGCGGGTGGGCGCGACGAGCAGGTGCATCCCGAGGTCGCCCGGCTCGTGCGGGTACCGGCCGTCGAGTTCGACGACGTCCGGGTCGTAGAACACGGCCAGGCCCACACGTAGACCGTCGATGCGCACCATGTGCACCGACCGGTGCGGGCTCGCCGACCAGTCGGTGAGGAACTCCTCGACCCGCGCCGGGGTGGTACCCCGCATACCCCAGTAGGCGGAACCGGGATGGTCGAGCCACGCGTGCAGGGTGCGGACGGTGTCGTGGTCGAGGGCCAGTGGTTCCAGGGTGACCAACCCGGCTGGCGTGTGGACGGTGCTGGTGTGGACGGTGCTGGTGTTCATCGTGCCTCCTGGTGCCGGGCGGTCGGGGCGCCGAACTGCTGGAACGCGATCGACGACTCGATCGGGTAGACCTCGCGGCCGCAGATCCCGCGCAGGATGATGCTGTTGCGCATCGCTCCCATGCCCAGGTCCGGGGCGGTGAGCCCGTGGGTGTGTTCCTCCGCGTTCTGGACATGGATGAAGGAGTGTGCGCGGTCGACGGTGTGATCACGGGCCACCCGGTAGCGCCCGCGGCCGTCCCTGTCGATCTCCTCGGCGATCCCGTCGAGGAACCGCGGCGGCGTGGGGGAGTAACCCGTCGCGAGGACGAGTCCCTCCGTGTGATGGGTCCACTGCCTGCCAGTGTCGGTGCAGTGCAGGTCCAGGCGCAGGGCAGCGCCGGAGGCGGTGGCAAAGTCGGTGGCGTTGCCGGGGTCGGCCTCCCGGCGGGCACCGTCGAGGGCCGTGGCGGCGGCCAGCAGCCCGGTGTCCAGGCCCTGGACCGAACGGCGGTAGAGCAGATCATGGATTTGGTTGATCAACTCGGCGTCGATGCCCTTGTACAACGAACGCTGCTCGCGCAGCATCCGGTCGCGCTGGTCAGGGGGCAGGTCGTGGAAGTGGTCGACGTAATCCGGTGACGTCATCTCGAGTGTGAGCTTGGTGTACTCCATCGGGAAGAACCGTGGCGAGCGTGTCACCCAGTCGACGCGCGGGCCGACGCCGGCGGCGGCGGAGAGCAGGTCGTTGTAGATCTCCGCAGCCGATTGGCCACTGCCCACCACGGTCACCGACCCCAGCGAGAGTAGGTCCTCCCGCCGGTGCAGGTAGTCGGAGGCATGGAGAGCCACCGTGCCGCCACCGTCGAGCAGTCCCGTGTCGATCGGCGACCACGGGGTCGTGCCGATCCCCAGCACCAGGTGGCGGGCGCGATAGGTCTCGGTGCCCTCGCGGGTGAGGGCGGTGACACGGTAGACGGGGGCCTCGTCGTCGTCGCCCGGTCCCTCTCGTCCCTGGTCTTCCCGTCGGACGTCGACCACCTCCCGCCCCCAGCGCAGGCCGCGCACCCGCTCGGCAGCCCACCGGCAGTAGGCGTCGTACTCGGCGCGCAGCGGCTGGAAATTCTCACGGATGTAGAACGCGTACAGACGCCCGACCTGCTTGAGGTAGGCGAGGAACGAATACGGCGAGGTCGGGTCCGCCAACGTGACCAGGTCGGCGAGGAACGGCACCTGGATGGTCGCGTCGTCGAACATGAGTCCGTGGTGCCAGGCGAAACCGTCGCGGGAATCGAGGAACACCGCGTCCAGACCCAGCGGCTCGGCCAGGCACGCCAGGCCCAGGTTGAACGGGCCGATACCGACGCCGAGCAGGTCGTGCACACGGGAGGAGCCCAGGTCAGTGCTCACGTCAGCACCCCCGCGGTCGTGGCCTCGCGTATCCCCTCGGCGAGGTAGCGAGCGGCGTCGCGGACGTCCGTCAGCACGACGGCCACGTCCTCGTCTTCGAGGTTCGGATCGAGGACCGTCAGCTTGAGACAGGGCCGGCCGTCCACGACCGTCGATGCGACGAGCGAGCGTCCCTCCGCGAACAGCGCGTCGCGGACGGGGCGCACGAGGGCGTCGGCCTCGTCGTCAGTGAGTGCGCTGCCGGTGACGGGACGGTCGGGTGCGGTCACCGCGGGCCGGGGCCGGAAGAGCACCGTCGACAGCGCCGGGCGCCGCACCAACTCGAGTTCCGGGTCGGCCTCGATCGTCCGGCCGATCCGGGCGGCCACGTCGATCGCCTCGTCGAGTAGACGGCCGATGCCGTCGGCGCCCATCACTCGGAGCGTCATCCACAGTTTGAGGGCGTCGAAACGGCGGGTGGTCTGCAGGGACTTGTCCACGGCGTGGTCGTCGCCGTCGGCGGGGTTGAGGTAGTCGGCGCTCACGGTGGAGTGGCGGAAGCCCGAACCGTCGCGCAGCAGCAGCGCCGAGGCGGCCACCGGCAGGAAGAACGTCTTGTGGAAGTCCACGGTCACCGAGTCGGCGAGCCCGATCCCGTCGAGCAGGTCCCGGCGCGTGGGGGAGACCAGCAGCCCGCCGCCGTACGCGGCGTCCACGTGTAGCCAGACGTTGTGGCGGCGGCAGATGCCACCGACCGCCCGCAGCGGGTCGATCGCGCCGTGGTCGGTCGTGCCGGCCAGCGCGACGACGGCCGCGACCTCGTCCCCGGCGTCAGCCAGCGCGGACAGGGTGCGGTCCAGGGTCGCGGGGTCCA
>NZ_JAALDN010000555.1 GCF_014144855.1 Dietzia maris
AAGGTCTTGAACCGGTGATGGCGCCGGCACATCGCCGCGAGGTTGCCCTCGACGGTGTGTCCGCCCCGCTGGGGGTCGGCGTGATCGAACGGCACCACATGATCCAGATCACAGGCCTCGGCCGGGATCGCACAGCCGGGGTGGCGACAGGTGCCGTCCCGCAGCCGGATCCGGCGGGCCAACTGGGCACCGGGCCGGTATTTCAGGGCGGTGCGGGCGTCATCGGCGGCCCCGATGCGCGGGTCGATGGGTTCGAAGGTGGCTCCGTCGCTGGTGGCGAGCATGTCGAGCAGGGCTTGCAGGGCGGCCTGGCCGGTGCGGGTGAACTCCACTCGGGCGCCGCCGGCGTCGCGGGCGGTGTTGCCGGTGGCGATGAC
>NZ_JAALDN010000556.1 GCF_014144855.1 Dietzia maris
TTGCCGGGTCCACGCCTCGGTTTCGGCGCGGGCCTGTTCACGCCGGTACTCGGCGAGCGGACCGGAGGGTCGGGTGAGCATGGTCGAGCCGTCCGGGGTGCGCACGGTCAGGGTGCCGTCGGGCTGCAGGTCGTAGATCCAGTCGGAGAAGGTCTTGAACCGGTGATGGCGCCGGCACATTGCGGCGAGGTTGCCCTCGATGGTGTGCCCGCCCCGCTGGGGGTCGGCGTGATCAAACGGCACCACATGATCCAGATCACAGGCCTCGGCCGGGATCGCACAGCCGGGGTGGCGGCAGGTGCCGTCCCGTAGCCGGATCCGTCGCGCGAGTTCGGCGCTGGGCCGGTATTTCAGGGCGGCGCGGGAGTCGTCGCCGGCCCCGATCCGCGGATCGATGGGTTCGAAGGTGGCTCCGTCGCTGGT
>NZ_JAALDN010000557.1 GCF_014144855.1 Dietzia maris
CTGCAGGGCGGCGCGGGCGTCATCGGCGGCCCCGATCCGCGGATCGATGGGCTCGAAGGTGGCTCCGTCGCTGGTGGCGAGCATGTCCAGCAGGGCCTGCAGCGCGGCCTGGCCGGAGCGGGTGAACTCCACCCGGGCACCGCCAGCGTCGCGGGCGGTGTTGCCGGTGGCGATGACGGTGACCTTCGGCCGCAACGCCACCCCACCGGTCCCGCCGGGGCGGGCAGGGGTGCCGGCTAGGCCGGGATCGCCGCACACCAGGGACATCAGGGCGTCGGCGCGACGCTCGGCGATCGAGTAATCCTCGACCTCGCCAGAGCCATCACTGTCGGCCGCGCCGCCATCGCCGGCGTTGGCGGCGGCTTGGGCGTCGGCGCACTTGTGGTCTTTCACGCGTTGGTCGAGGGCCTCGGCCAGGACGGCTGCTTCCTCGGTGGCCAGGAT
>NZ_JAALDN010000558.1 GCF_014144855.1 Dietzia maris
ACTGGTGGCCGGCGGGACGGGGCTGGCCCTGGTGACGCGACGCGGCCGCGGGGACCTGCCCGGCGATCAGCCCGCGAGGACGGGTCCGCTCGCGTGACGGCGCGCCCGATAGGCTCGGGCGTATGAGCCGCCACATCGCAGGACGAGGACGGACCGGCCGGGCGACACCCCCGCCGGCCGGTCCACCCGTCGACGACGTCGAATGCGACCTGAGCAGCAAGCTGACGCTCGGGCAGTTCCTCAAGCTGGCATCACTGCTCGATTCGGGTGCCGAGGCCAAGGACGCGGTCGCCTCCGGCGCCGTGAGCGTCAACGACGAGGTGGACACCCGTCGTGGTCGCGGCCTGGTCGACGGCGACGTGGTGGAGATCGGGGGGCGCGCAGCCCGGGTGGTCGCGCGCGACGGACGGGGAGAGGCCTGATGGCGGACGAGACGCGGCGGACGATCCAGGCTCCGGTGGTGCTGCACGACGATGACCCCGGCGCCAGGCGCTACGCCACCTGGCTCGCCGAGGAATTCGACACCGGGGCCACCCATCACGACGCCGTGGACCCGGCCGAACTCGTCGTCGCCGGGACGGTCGTCCTCGTCACCGGGATGCGGGCGGTCGGCGGGCTGGGTGGTTCGGCGTTCATCCGCGACAACTGGGAGGCGCTCGTCGAGGCCGGGCGCCGGGTCGCCGTCGTCATGGTGGGCCCGACTCCGGTCACCGATGACGCCCGGATCGAGCTCATGTCGAGTGAGTTCTCGGGCGATCAGCTCCGCGATCTCAAGCTCTTCCAGTTGCGGGGCGTGGTCACCCCGGACCAGCTGGGATTCCGGCAGCGGCTGGGCGTGAAGACCGCTCTCGCGGCGCTGCGTCGCAAATCCGGGCGCACCCCGGAGGAGGAGTCCATGCTCGAGTTGGGTGGGCTGGACCTCACCGACCGGGTCTCACTCGGGCCTCTGCTGCGCTGGATCCGCCGCGAGGCCTGATCGACCGAGCAGGCCGGGACGCCGCGTCGCGCGCCGCCCGGGTGTGACCCCCGATACCATCTGCTGGTGAGACCCCGCCGTGGGGCGGGGCGACGACCCGGAGGATCCCGATGCGCACGACCACCCTCGCCGCGACCGTCTCGGCACTCGCCGCCACCGCGCTGCTGACCGGTGCCGGCACGGCGACGGCACAGCAGATCGATCGCGTGGATCCGATGGATCCGGACGCCGCCGCCGGATGCCTGTACATCACGACCCACACCGACGCTCTGCGGTGCATGAACCTCGAGCCCGCGGCCGCGGCCGTCTCCACTCTCAGCCTCGGCTACGGGTCGCTCGGGACCGGCTCGTTGACGGACCTGCTCACCGGGCTCATCAACGCCGGTTCGGTCATCCTGTCGGTGGAGCTGCCCAACGCGACGGGCTCCTATGCGCCTGGGTCCCTGGGCAGCTACGGTCCCGAGGCCTCGATCGGCGACGTGCTCACCATCCCGGTCGCGAGCCTCGGGGGAGCCTCCTGAGCGACCCCGCCCGCGGGCACACCCCGCAGGCGCTCGGGCGGGTGCGACGAACGACCCGGTCGGGTCAGCGCACCACGATCCCGTCGGAGTCGGCGTAGAGCGTGTCACCGGGGACGAAGTCGACCCCGCCGAAGCTCACGGTCACGTCGCGTTCGCCGTCGCCGGTCTTGCTGGACTTGCGCGGGTTCGTGCCCAGGGCCTTGCATCCGAAGTCCATGCCGCCCACGACCGCCGAGTCTCGGATGGCGCCGTTGACCACGACCCCGGCCCAGCCGTTGGAACGGCCGAGCTCGGCGATGAGGTCTCCCACCAGCGCGGTGTGGAGGCTGCCACCGCCGTCGATCACCAGGACCCGGCCCTCGCCGGGCTCGCCGAGCACACTCTTGAGCAGCGCGTTGTCCTGGAAGCACCGGACGGTCGAGACGGGGCCGAAGAACTCCGTCCGGCCACCGAGGTCGCGGAACTGGGTGTCACAGCTGCGGACGTCCTCGCCGATCTCGTCGACGAGGTCTGCGGTGTGGACGAATCCGGCGGGGGTGTCGGTCATGCGGGGCCTCCTGGGGCGTGGTCTGGTCATGGCAACGCTATCCGGCCGCGCTCCCGCGGGGGAGCCCGCCGTGGGGGACAATGTCGGGTGAAGGGTGCCCCGCCATCGTCCGAGAACCCGGAAGGAGCCACCCGTGGCCCAGTACGAACTCCTGATCCACGCCCGGCGCGCGGTCATCGACGATCGCATCCAACAGGCGGCGGTCACGGTGGACGGGGGAGTGATCTCGTCGGTGCGGACGGGGTCGGAGGCGCGGGACATCGGTCTGGCGGGCGACCACACGATCGCGCTCGGTGATGACGTGGTCCTCATGCCGGGACTCGTCGACCCGCACGTCAGTACCGAGGACGTCGCGGTGGGCACGCGTTCGGCGGCTCAGGGCGGGATCACCTCGGTGATCGACTACGGAACCGACGGCGACCCGGTCGCGATCACCCCCGAGGACGTGGACCGCTGGAGACAGGACGTGACCGGCGAGTCCACGGTGGACGTCGGCCTGTGGGGCGCGGCGGTTCCGGGGAATCTCGGCGGGCTCGGGACGTTGCTGGATCGTGGCGTGTTCGGGGTGTCGGCGGTGGCCGCCGGCAAGGGCGTCGCCGGCGCGCCGACCCTGGGCTCCGTACAGGTGGTGGCGGCCGCCGAGGAGGTCGCGGAGGCCGGCGGGCTGTTCGCGGTGGACGCCGGGGTGGACGATCTGCCCGGGCTTCTCGAGGTCTGCCGGCGCACGGGTGGCCGGTTGCACGTCCGGGCGGTGTCCGACCACGAGGAACTGCCCCTGCTGCGCGAGGCCAGGGCGGACGGGCTGGCCGT
>NZ_JAALDN010000056.1 GCF_014144855.1 Dietzia maris
CTCCGGGAGCCGCAGTTCAGGCTTGTCGAGTTCCTCGATGTTGACGTCCTTGAAGGTCAGCACCCGAACGTACTTGACGAAACGTGCAGGTCGGTACATGTCCCATACCCACGCGTCGGACATCCTCACGTCGAAGTAGACCTCGCCGTCCGCGGACCGCGGTATCAGCTCGACGGCGTTGGCGAGGTAGAAGCGCCGCTCCGTCTCGACGACGTAGGTGAACTGGCCGACGATGTCGCGGTACTCGCGGTAGAGCGAGAGCTCCATCTCGGTCTCGTAGTTCTCCAGATCCTCGGCGCTCATCTCGTGCTGCTCCTCGAATGCGCCTGCGCGGCGCGACGGACGTTGGCGTACGACATCCGATGGATGCCGCTGGGACCGAGCTGCTCGATCGCCCTGGCGTGACTCACGGTGCTGTACCCCTTGTGGGCGGCGAAACCGTACCCCGGGTACCGCGAGTCGAGGTCCACCATAATCCGATCCCGCGTGACCTTCGCGAGGACACTCGCGGCGGCGATGGATGCGACCACTGCATCACCCCCGATCACGGACGTGGACTGACATCCGAGCCCGTCGACCGCGAAGCCGTCGGTCAGCACGAAACCGGGTGCCGGGTCGAGGGCGGCGACCGCCCGGCGCATCCCCTCCAGGTTGCACCGGTGGATCCCGCGCATGTCGATCCGGTCCGGCTCGATCACCACCACACTCACCGCCGACGCCCTACGCAGGATGACGTCGTGCAGTCGCTCACGGGTGGCGGCCGTGAGCTTCTTCGAGTCATCCAGGTCTGCCAGGTCGGGGTGGAGCCGGTCCCCCAACACGCAGGCCGCCACCACCAGTGGGCCCGCACAGGAACCGCGTCCTGCCTCGTCCACACCGGCGACCGGGCCGAGACCTCGACGGGCGAGGGCTGCCTCCAACGCCAGGCGGCCGTCGCGACGGGTCACCCGGACCCGGCCGGGAAGGGCGACTCCCCGCGGCCGCTGCGGTCGTGCCCGGCTCACCCCGCGTTGATGTCCGGGGAGGGCACCGTCCCGATCCGGCTGAACGGGAGGATGATCGCCCGGACCTTGCCGATGATGTTCTCCTCGGGCACGGTTCCCTGGAACTCGTCACCCATGTGGAAGCGGGAATCCGCGGAGTTGCCGCGGTTGTCCCCCATCACCCAGTAGTTGCCCTCGGGGACCGTGACCGGACCGAAGGCACAGTTGAGCGGGTTCCCCGCGGGCGACGGGGTCTCGTTGAGGTACGGCTCGTCCAGCGGCTGGCCGTCGACGAGCAGTGCGCCATCCGGGGAGCAGCCGCCGACTGTCTGGCCCCCCACCGCGACGACGCGCTTGACCATGTCGTTCTGGTCGGGTGGGACGATGCCGATCACACCGCCGATGTTCTGCAGGGTCCTGATGACCTCGTTGTCCGACCGGATGGACTGGTACCCCTCGTTCCACGAGTCGGGACCCTCGAAGACCACCACGTCCCCGGGCTCGGGGTCGCCGAAGCGGTAGGTGATCTTGTCGACGAAAATCCGGTCACCTGTGCAGCCCGCGCAACCGTGCAGCGTGGGTTCCATGGACTCCGACGGGATCTGGTAGACGCGTCCGACGAAGGTCTGGAAGACGAACACCAGGACGAGTGCGATCACCACCAGCAGCGGGATCTCGATGTACCAGGGCTGGCCCTTCTTCTCGACGCGGCGAGCCGGGGCCCCGTCGTTACGGGACCCCGGCTCGGCGGCGTCATGTCCAGGCGTATCGGTGCTGCTCACCCGGACGAGCGTAGTCGCTCCCGCACCGCCGACGGCGGCCGAGTCCGACCGGCTCTACACGGTCAGCGCTTCTCCTTGATCTTCGCGGCCTTGCCACGGAGTGCACGCAGGTAGTACAGCTTCGCGCGACGCACGTCGCCGCGGACCAGGACGTCGATGCGGTCGATCGTGGGCGAGTGCACGGGGAACGTGCGCTCGACGCCGACGCCGAACGAGACCTTGCGGACGGTGAAGGTCTCGCGGACGCCGCCGCCCTGGCGACGGATCACGACGCCCTTGAAGACCTGGACGCGCTCCTTCGAGCCCTCGATGACCTTGACGTGCACGTCGAGCGTGTCGCCGGGGCGGAAGTCCGGGATGTCGTCGCGGAGCGACTTGTTGTCGATGAAGTCGAGAGTGTTCATTGTGTTCCTTGCATGTCAGGAATGAGGACAGAGGACCCTGGCGCCCGCCCGCAGGCGGGACGACCGGTTCGTGCCCCGGATCAGCGCGACCGTCAGCGGACACACGTGGTGCCCGGAAGGTCAACCTCGCTAGTGTGCCATCCGCTACTCGGCGGACTCAAATCACCCGGCCGGAGGAACCCAACCGAAGTCCGAGAGCGTCGCCAGGTCGGCCTTGTCCAGCTCGGCCGACCCGAGGAGATCGGGCCTCCGCTCGGCTGTGCGTCTCAGCGACTCGTCGCGGCGCCACCGCGCGATCCTGGCGTGATCGCCACTCTTGAGGACTTCGGGCACCGGCCGGTCGCGCCACACCTCGGGCCGGGTGAAACTGGGGCCCTCGAGTAGACCGTCGGAGAAGGAGTCCTCCTCATGGCTGCGCCGGTTCCCCAGCACCCCGGGTAGGAGGCGGATGACGGCCTCGGCGATGACGAGCACCGCCACCTCGCCCCCGATGAGGACGTAGTCGCCGATGCTGACCTCCTCGACGTCCATCCGCGTGGACGCCTCGTCGACCACGCGCTGGTCTATGCCCTCGTAGCGACCACACGCGAACAGCAGGTGGCGTCGACGGGCGTAGCGGTGCGCGTCAGCCTGGGAGAACGGTCGTCCGGCGGGCGTCGGGACGATCAGGAGTGGGCGGGTCTCACCGTCCCCCGGCTCCCTCATCGCCGTCCCCGGCGGCGGCACGAGGTCGTCCAGCGCTTCGCCCCACACCGTCGGGCGCATGACCATGCCCGGCCCACCGCCGAACGGGCTGTCGTCGACCGACTTGTGGACGTCGTGTGTCCAGCCCCGGAGGTCGTGAACGGCGACGTCGACTATGCCCCGGTCGGCGGCCCGACCGATCAACGCCAACTGCAGCGGGGCGAGGTACTCGGGGAAGACCGTGATGACGTCGAGGTGCATGAGCGGACCGTCCCCACCGTCGGGGAGAGCGGTCACGACGTCCCCAGGTCGAGCAGCCCCTCCGGCGGGTCGATGACGCACGTCCGCGCGACGAGGTCCACCTCGGGGACCATCTCGGAGACGAACGGGACCAGTGCAGCGCCTCCGTCGGCCAGCCGGATGGCCAGGAGCTCGCCGGCCGCGGTGTGCACGATCTCGGTCACCTCGCCGAGGGTGGCACCCGAGGTGTCGAGTACCCGCAGTCCCACCAGTTGATGGTCGTGGTACTCGTCCGGGTCCTCCGGATCCTCCAGCGCATCTGAGTCGACGAGCAGCAGCATGCCGCGGAGTGCGTCCGCGGTGTCCCGATCGCCGACGCCTTCCAGACGCACCAGAAGCCGCCCGGAATGCTGCCGGGCGGCTTCGATGGTGACGTCGCGGTCGGTGGCCCGATCGCCCCGACCGACCCGCCCGACGAGTCGGGTCCCGACGGCGAATCGCTCCTCGGGTGAATCGGTGCGAACCTCCACCACCAGTTCGCCGCGGACGCCGTGCGATTTGACGACGCGTCCCACGACGAGCTCCATGATGGTCCAAGTCCTCCGATTGCCGACGTGTACGGGCGGGGTCAGCGGTCGGTGTCGACCACGTCGACCCGGACACCGTCGCCGCCGACGGCGGAGACGATGGTCCGGATCGCGGAGGCGGTACGGCCACCCCGACCGATGACACGGCCGAGATCCTCGGGCGCGACGGCCACACGGATCACGGTGCCGCGCCGACCACCACTCGACCGGACGGTCACCGCGTCGGGGTCCGACACGATTCCGCGGACGAGGTGGTCGACGGCGTCGACGACCATGTCATTCATCTGTCTCAGGCCTCGGCGGTCTCGGCGTCAGCCGACGCGGCCTCGCCCTCGCCGGACTCGGCGGCCTTCGCGGCCTCCTGCTCGGCCTTCTTGGCCTCGTCCTTCTTCGCCTTCTCGGCCTTGCGCTTGGCGGTGATGGCCTCAGCGGACGGCTCGCCCTGGGCGTCCTCGAGGGCCTTGTTGAACAGGTCCAGCTTCGAGGGCTTGGGCTCGGCGGTCTTCAGGGTGCCCTCGGCGCCCTCGATCCCCTTGAACTTCTGCCAGTCGCCGGTGATCTTGAGCAGTTGCTCGACGGCCTCGGTGGGCAGGGCGCCGACACCGAGCCAGTACTGCGCGCGCTCGGAGTCGATCTGGATGAAGCTCGGCTCCTCCTTGGGGCGGTAGAGACCGATGGTCTCGATGGCGCGCCCGTCGCGGCGGGTGCGGGCGTCGGCGACGACGACCCGGTACTGCGGGTTACGGATCTTGCCGAGGCGGGTGAGCTTGATCTTGACGGCCATGAGGCGTCTCGCTTTCTGTTGCGGGTCACGTAGCGATTCAGCGGCGCCCGCCCTGCTGGCGGGGCCCGGTTTCGCCTTCCGGGTGACCGCCGTTCGGCACGGACCCACGAGGGTCCACCGGTGACGGCGTCCAGCGGACCAGTCTAGACAGGCCGGGACCGTGCGCACCAATCGACGCGTCGGGCGGACCGGTCAGCGCTTGGGGAACTTCAGGTCGTTGAGGTCGATCCCCTCCAGCCCCGGCGGGAGCTGGTCGAGTCCGGGCGGCAACTGGGACAGGTCGGGCATCCCGCCGGGCGGCATACCGGGCATCCCGGGCGGCATCCCCGGCATCCCCCCGGGCATCATCCCCCGCTGCTTGGGCGGGGTGGGACCGCGGCCCTTCCCCTTGCCCTTGCCCTTCTTGCCCTTGCGCTGGTTCTTGCGTCCCGCCCCGGGCATCCCCATCTGGCCCGCCATGCGGCTCATCATCTTGCGGGCCTCGAAGAACCGGTCGACCAACTGGTTGACGTCGGTGACCGTGACCCCCGAACCGTTCGCGATGCGCTGGCGGCGCGAGCCGTTGATGATCTTCGGGTCCGCGCGCTCCTCGGGGGTCATGCCGCGGATGATCGCCTGGATGCGATCCAGGTACTTCTCGTCGATGTCGCCGACGGCGGCCTTCATCTCCTTGCCGCCGGGCAGCATGCCGAGCAGGTTCCCGATGGGCCCCATCTTGCGGATCATCAACATCTGGTCGAGGAAGTCCTCGAGCGTGAGCTCGCCGGAGCCGATCTTCGCGGCGGTCTTCTCCGCTTCCTGCGCGTCGAAGACCGTCTCCGCCTGCTCGATGAGCGAGAGCACGTCGCCCATCCCGAGGATGCGGCTGGCCATGCGGTCGGGGTGGAAGACGTCGAAGTCCTCGAGCTTCTCGCCGTCGGACGCGAACATGATCGGCGTCCCGGTGAGCTCGCGGACGCTCAGCGCGGCGCCACCGCGGGCGTCACCATCGAGCTTGGTGAGCACGACACCGGTGAAGCCGACGCCCTCACGGAAGGCCTCGGCCGTGATCACCGCGTCCTGACCGATCATCGCGTCCAGGACGAAGAAGGTCTCGTGGGGCTGGACGGCATCCCGGATCCCCCGGGCCTGGGCCATCATCTCCTCGTCGATGCCGAGTCGACCGGCGGTGTCGACGATCACGACGTCGTGCATCTTGGCGCGGGCGTGAGCCAATCCGCGCTGCGCGACGGACACCGGCTCCTGGACACCGATCACCTCGCCGTCGCCCCCGACGGAGGTCCCGGGGTGCGGGGCGAAGGTGGGTACTCCGGCACGCTCACCGACGATCTGCAGCTGGTCGACCGCTCCCGGCCGCTGCAGGTCACAGGCCACCAGGAGCGGTGTGTGCCCCTGCCCCTTGAGCCAGTGCGCCAGTTTGCCCGCCAGGGTGGTCTTACCCGCGCCCTGCAGACCCGCCAGCATGATGACCGTCGGGGGCTGCTTGGCGAACTCGATCCGTCGCTCCTGCCCGCCGAGGATGGCGGTGAGTTCGGCGTCGACGATCTTGACGACCTGCTGGGCGGGGTTGAGCGCCTCGGAGACCTCCGCGCCCTTGGCACGCTCCTTGACCCGCGAGATGAACTCGCGCACCACCGGCAGGGCGACGTCGGCCTCGAGCAGTGCCAGGCGGATCTCGCGGGCCGTCGCGTCGATGTCGGCGTCGCTGAGCCGACCTTTTCCGCGCAGGTCCTTGAGCGCACCTGTGAGGCGGTCGGACAAGGATTCGAACACGGCAACAGCTCCCTGGTTCGCGGCCCGGGAGCGCGCACGGTTCCCGGTGTCGTCGGCGACGACTGATCACAGGGTATCGGCATGCGCCACGGCGGGCGTCGTGGGATCACGTCGTGGCAGCAACGCCTCCACCTGACCGGCCGTACTCAACACCGCTCCGGGGCCGGAGAGCGCGAACACGTCCTCCACGGCCGCTCCCCTGGTGCGCACCACCACCCAGTCGATGCGGGCGCCGGCCTCGATGATCGCGGCCACGACCCGTGCGAACAGGCCGGGCCGGTCCTCCGACCGCACCTCCATCAGCACGCCGTCGGCGTCGGTCCGGTGCGAGATCAAGACGGAGGATCTGGCCTGCGGGGGTCCGATCGCCAGCGCCGCCCCCCGGGACAGCGCGGCGCGAAGCGGCCCGGGGAGCCCGGAGTCGATCGAGCGGCGCAGATCCTGCCGGAGTACGCGTCCGTCCACCGGGTCTCCGAAGCGGGTGGAGACCGTCATCCTCGCGCGCATCCCGCCCGGGGGACGCAGGTCGATCTCCGCGTCCACGATCTCCAGCCTGTGGGCGGCCAGGACCTCCGCGGTCACCGCCAGCGAGCGGCCCCCACCGGGGACGACGAGAGTGACCTCGTGTGTGGTGCCGGTGTCCGCCGCCCGGAGGTCCACCACGACGTCCGGCGGACCGTGCCGCCGAGAGGCGTTCACCGTCGGCGCCTGCACCGCGGCGGGACGGGGGCCGAGCGCCTTGCCGCAGGCCGCCACGAGCGCG
>NZ_JAALDN010000559.1 GCF_014144855.1 Dietzia maris
AGTACAAGGGTTCGATCATCTTCGATCACTCATCCCAACCGGGTACCCACCCACTGCGCCAGGGAAACACCGTCACCTGCACCCGATCGACCAGACCGGCGGCCATCAGCGCCCGGTTCATCGACAAGCTGCCGTGCGAGCGCAACGACACGTCGGATTGCTGCTTCAAGCGAGCGACCACCTCGACGGCGTCTCCGCTGACGATGGCCGCGTCCGGCCAGTCGAGGGGACCATCCAGGGTCGTTGACACCACCGTCGTCGGCAGCGTGGTCATCCGGGTGACCCAGGGGTCGAACACGCCGGAGTAGTCAGTAGCCGCCCCAATCACCGTTGTCGTTGTACGACCCGAAGCCGCCTCCCATGGGAGGCAGTCGGCGATCAGCCCGGTTGGAGTGTCCGGAAATCGCCTCGGTCGAAGCTGATGTGGAACCTCCTCGAGTCGATCCGCCAGCCGTCCGGCGTCCGGGTCCACAGGTCCGAGTACTCGCCGAAGCACTCGTAGGACAGATCGGACTGGTCCCCGGCACCGAGGTGGAGGACCCGCGCATACGTGAGGCTCCGCGCCCGGTCCTCGTCTCCGTGGAAGCCGAGCTGCACCCGATGGTTGCCCAACAGGTGCTGGGATGGTCCGCAGCCCCCGAGGTGCTCCCTGACCCTCTCGACGATCGCCTGCCGACCGGTCGCGCCGTACCCGGTCGCGGACTCGGTGAACAGCTCGCCCAGCCCATCCCAGTCACGTGAGTCCAACGCGGAGGCCACGTCGGCCAGACGCTCGATGATCAGGTCCCTGTCACTCGTCATCTCCCCTTGGTAGCAGGGATCGCCGGGGGATCTCAGCTGTCCTGGCTAATCTGGCCGCCATGACCGACGTCGAGATCGCGCTGTCCACCGGCCGCGTCAAGGGCACCGATCTGGGGGATGTGGTCCGCTACTACGGCATCCCCTACGCCGAGGACCCCGTCGGCGACCTGCGGTTCGCCGCCCCGGTCCGCCGCGAACCGTGGCCGGGCGTCCGTGACGCGACCCGGCCGGCCGCCACCGCGCAGCGGCTGCGCTTCGACCCCGACCCGGCGATCCCCGAGCCGATCGTCGCCGGCACGGACATCCTGCACGTCGACGTGTGGGCCCCCACCGAGGGCGCGGGCCACCCGGTGCTGGTGTGGATCCACGGCGGCGGCTGGGAGTCCGGGTCATCGCACCAGCCCTGGTTCGACGGGACCGCCTTCGCGCGCGCCGGGATCGTCGTGGTCTCG
>NZ_JAALDN010000560.1 GCF_014144855.1 Dietzia maris
TGGAGCCGAATGCACGCAACTTCACACACCCAGGCTAGGCGATCGACACCGGCGCCGGACATTCACCCATGGGCGACAGCAGGCGTATCGTGTGCGGGGGAACGGGTGCCGGGGAATAGAGGACTCCCCGGTGGGCGTTGAACCTTTCACGACGCCCCCGAAGCCCTCTTCCGATCGCAAGGAGAACCGACATGACCACTGCGGAGAACACCGCTACCGGCGTACTGCTCACCGAGGCAGCCGCCGCCAAGGCCAAGGCCCTGCTGGACCAGGAGGGTCGTGACGACCTCTCGCTGCGCATCGCCGTCCAGCCCGGTGGCTGCGCGGGCCTGCGCTACCAGCTCTTCTTCGACGACCGCTCGCTCGACGGTGACGTGGTCGACGACTTCGGCGGCATCAAGCTCGCCGTCGACCGGATGAGTGTCCCGTACCTGACCGGTGCGTCCATCGACTTCGTCGACAGCATCGAGAAGCAGGGCTTCACCATCGACAACCCGCAGGCCACGGGCTCCTGCGCATGCGGCGACTCGTTCAACTGACGCCGCGGTCGCACTGACGACCGGGCGACCCGGGCCGATCACCGATCGGTCCGGGTCGTCTACTGTCTGGGGCATGCCCGTCGTCATCACAGGTTCCATCGCCACCGACCACCTCATGACCTTCTCGGGTCGCTTCTCCGAGCAGTTGCTGCCGGACCAGCTCGCGCACGTGTCGCTGAGCTTCCTGGTGGATTCGCTGCAGATCCGCCGGGGCGGGGTCGGCGGCAACATCGCCTTCGCGCTCGGCGTCCTGGGTCGGCGACCCCATCTGGTGGGGGCGGCGGGCGAGGACTTCGTCGAGTACCGCGACTGGCTCGAGCGGCACGGTGTCGACTGCTCGGCGGTCCACATCAGCTCCGCGCTGCACACGGCGCGGTTCGTGTGCACGACCGATTCGGAGATGGCGCAGCTCGCGTCGTTCTACCCCGGAGCGATGGGGGAGGCGGCGACGATCTCGCTGGCTCGCCTGGCCGAGCGGATCGGCCGTCCGGACATCGTGCTCATCGGGGCCAACGACCCCACGGCGATGCGCTCCCACACGATGGAGTGCCGCGAGCTCGGTCTGGACTTCGCCGCCGATCCCTCCCAGCAGCTCGCGTTCCTCGACGGGGACGCGGCCGGTGAGCTGGTCGACGGGGCGCGGTACCTGTTCACCAACGAATACGAGTACGAGCTGCTGCTCAACAAGACCGGGTGGTCGGCCGAGGAGCTGGACGCCAAGGTCGGCACCCGCGTCACCACCCGGGGTGGGAAGGGCGTCGTGATCGTCGAGCAGGGCGCGGAGCCCATCGAGGTCGGGATCGTCCCGTCGGACAACCTGCTGGATCCCACGGGGGTCGGCGACGCGTTCCGGGCGGGCTTCCTCTCCGGTGTCCTGGACGGGTTGTCGCTGGAGCGTTCCGCCCAGTTCGGAGCCCTCATCGCCACCCACGTCCTGGAGACCACGGGCACGCAGGAGTGGACCATCGACCCGGCCGCCGCCCGCCGCCGGCTCGTCGATGCCTACGGGGACGAGGCCGCCGAGGAACTGTCGGCGCTCCTGCCCGCCTGACCGTCCCGCCGCCTCCTGCTAGAGGCGGACGGGGTACTCGCGCTGCTCGATGTCCGGGGTGATCCGGCCCTCGACGAAGATGCCGTGCCAGATCATGAAGCACAGCATGGTCCAGATGCGACGACTGTGATCGGACTCGCCGCGGCGGTGCTCGTCGAGCATCCGCAGTACCGCGGCCTTGTCCACGAACTCGTCGGTGCCGGACGCCGCCACGTGCTCGCGTGCCCAGTCGTGCAACTCCGGCCCGGCCAGCCAGTGACGGGTCGGGACGGGGAATCCCAGTTTCTTCCGGTGCAGCACGTGGGCGGGAACGATCCGTTCGAGGGCCTTGCGCAGTGCGTACTTGGTGGTGCCGTGGGCGACCTTCTCGGTGTGGGGGAGCCGCGACGCGACCTCGTAGACCTCACGGTCGAGGAACGGCACCCGTAGCTCGAGGGAGTTGGCCATGGTGACCTTGTCGGCCTTGACCAGGATGTCGCCGCGCAGCCACGTGAACAGGTCCAGGTGCTGCATCCTCGCGACGGGGTCCCATCCACGGGAACGCTCGTAGATCGGCGCGGTGACGTCCTGGTGGCTCCACTCCGGTCGGTAGTCGCGGAGGACCGCCTCCACCTGCGCGTCGGAGAAGGAGCGGGCGTTGCCGTAGTACCGGTCCTCGAGGCTCATCGAGCCGCGGTGCAGCAGGCTCTTGCCCCGGGTGCCCTCCGGGATCCGGGTGCTGAGTCGGCCCAGCGCACGACGGATCCCACCGGGGACCTTCTCGAACGGCGCCAGCGACAGGGGCTCCTTGTAGATGGTGTAGCCGCCGAACAGTTCGTCCGCGCCCTCACCCGAGAGGACGACCTTGACGTGCTTGCGCGCCTCGCGGGCGACGAAGTACAGCGGGACCAACGCCGGGTCGGCCACCGGTTCGTCGAGGTACCAGATGATCTCGGGGATCGCGGCGGCGAACTCCTCGGGCGAGACCACCTTGACGATGTGCTCCACGCCGATCGCGGCGGCCGACTCGGCGGCGACGTCGATCTCCGAGTACCCCTCGCGCTCGAAACCGGTGGTGAACGTCAGGAGGTTCTCGTTGTGGCGTCGCGCGAGGGCGGCGATGGCGGTGGAGTCGATGCCCCCCGAGAGGAACGAGCCGACGGTGACGTCGGCGCGCATGTGCTTGGCGACCGAGTCCTCGAGTGCGGCGGCGATCTCGTCGTAGCGGCGCTCGGCGTCGCCGTCGGCGACGGGCACGACGGGGAACGTGGGCTCGAAGTAGCGCTGGATCACGGGCTCGGTGCCGGGGGTGACCGTGGCATGGCATCCCGACTCCAGGCGCCGGACGCCCCGGGTGAGGGTCTCGTCCTCCGGGACGTACTGGAGGGTGACGTAGTGCTGGAGGGCGCGGGTGTCGAGGGAGGTGTCGACGACGACGAGGTCGATCAGTTCGGTGACCGACTTCTTCTCGCTCGCGAACACGGTTCCGCCGGGTCCGGTCGCCATGTACAGGGGCTTGATGCCGAAGGGATCCCGGGCGACGAACAACGAACGCTCGACGGTGTCCCAGATCGCGAAGGCGAACATTCCGCGGAGCCGGCGGACGGCCGAGGGGCCCCAGTGGTGGAACGCCACGACGATCGGCTCGCCGTCACCCTCGGTGGCGAACACGGCACCGTGCTCGCGCTGCAGCTCCTCGCGGAGTTCGAGGTAGTTGTAGATCTCCCCGTTGAACACCAGCGCGTAACGGTCCGGCTGCTCGGGCGGACCCCAGCGGAGCGGCTGGTGAGAGTGCGCGATGTCGATGATCGACAGGCGGTTGAACCCGAAGGCCATGTCGCCGTCGACCCAGGTGCCCACCTCGTCGGGGCCGCGGTGGCGCTGGCACCCCATGGCGCCAAGGACCCGCGCCTCGTGGGTACGGGCGGAGCCGTCGGGGGTGATCAGACCAAGCAGGCCACACATGCGTCGGGTACCTCGTCCATCGTCGTCGGGGCGTCAGCGGTGACCCGCCCGAGCGGGTCGCGACGCGATCGAATACTACTGGTCGGCGGAACCCCTCCGGCCCCCCGCCGACGGCGTGGGGGAGCGGGCGGGTGAATTGCCGGACCCGCGGCTTCCATTCTGAGAGCCGTGGTCTACTCTTTTAAGGTGTCCCGGCCACGTGGTCGGTGCCGCTGATCAGGAAGGCGTGATGGTGGAACAGCGTGACGGGCGTCGTCGGACGCGCAGGGCGACACTCGCGATGTCTCTCGGCACATTGGGCTTGCTGTTGTCCGGTTGTAGCCTCCACACCGACAACAAGTGGTGGAACCAGACGATGAACTTCGGCTTCCCGACCGGGATCACCCCGGAGGGCGTCGCGATCCGTGAGTTCTGGACGGGCACAGTCATCACGTCGCTCATCGTCGGCTTCTTCGTGTGGGGCCTGATCTTCTGGTCGATGGCGTTCCACCGCAAGCGGAAGAACGACGACGGCGAGTTCCCGCGCCAGACCGCGTACAACGTGCCCCTGGAGCTCATCTACACGGCTGCGCCGTTCGTGATCATCTCCGTGCTCTTCTACTTCACCGTGGTCACGCAGAACAAGGTGCTCGATCTCCGTCCGCAGGAGGAGGTCGGCGTCAAGGTCGACGTCACCGCCTACCAGTGGAACTGGAAGTTCGGCTACAACAAGGTCGACGTCGCCGGGGCCAGCATCGAGGACGGCACCAACGTCGAGGCGCAGCGCGCGGCCGAGGAGGCCGGTGTGCTCTCCGCCGAGGTCCGTGAGGCCCTGGGTCACCACGGTGAGCCGGCGGCCGGCGGCCCGATCCACGGTCGTCTCGCCGAGGACAAGTCGTACCTCCACTACAACAACATCGAGACCGTCGGTACCTCCGAAGAGGTTCCGGTCCTGGTTCTGCCGACCGACACGCGCATCGAGTTCCGCCTCGCGTCGGCCGACGTGGTCCACTCGTTCTGGATCCCCGAGTTCATCTACAAGCTCGACGTCATGCCGCACCCGGGCAAGAACCAGCAGTTGAGCATGTTCCAGATCGAGGAGATCGATCGCGAGGGTGCGTTCGTCGGACGCTGTGCCGAGATGTGCGGTGTCTACCACGCGATGATGAACTTCGAGCTGCGCGCGGTATCGCCGGAGGCCTTCGCCCAGTACATCCAGTTCCGTCAGGACAACCCGACCGCGTCCAACGCGGAGGCGCTGGAGTCGATCGGCCAGGACCCGTACTCGACCTCCACCGCACCGTTCAAGACCGGACGCAGCGATACCCGTGACCAGAACAACATCATCGAGACCGCGTCGGGCAACTGACGGTTCTCCCGGTATCACGCGAAGGATTCCTGAACGATGAACGCAACAGTACGAATTTTCGACGCCCTGTTTATCTTCCTGGCCGTCATGGGTATCGCGTACGCCTACCTCACCGGTACGTCTCGGACGGGCGTCGAGTGGGTCGGCGCCACGGCCTTCGTGCTCTCGGCCGGCCTGAGCCTGCTGATCGGTGGTTACCTCCGCTTCGTGGCGCGGCGCATCAGCACCCTGCCCGAGGACTTCGAGGAGGCCGAGGTCTCCGACGGCGCCGGCGAGCTCGGCTTCTTCAGCCCGCACAGCTACTGGCCCGTGCTGGTGGCCTTCTCGGTCTTCATCATCGGCTACGGAGCGGCCTTCTGGAACTGGTGGGTGCTCATCGGCGGCGCCGTCGCGCTGGTCATCACCGCCTGCGGCCTGGTCTTCGAGTACCACTGGGGTCGCGAGAAGCACTGACCGTCTGACCGTCTTCCACCGGGGCCCGGTGTCGCACGCTGCGACACCGGGCCTTTGTGCTGTCGCCACCAGGGTGTCGGCCCGGGCTCGCCGCGCGCCGGTCAGAAGGGTGGTGGGTCGGGGTCGTGGTGGTGGTCGGGTGGGGTGTCTGGTGGTGGGGCCATGGTGTTGGCTTTGCGTTCGGCGGCCAGGCGTAGGGCGCGTCGGTACCAGTGGGTGCTCTGGGGTCGGGGATCGAGCCAGGGTCGGCGTGGGGGTGGGATGTCGGCGTCGGGGTCGGCCCTGGTGTCGGTCGCAGCCCTGATGTCGGTGTCGGTGGTGTGGTGGCGCCAGCGTGCGAGGGGTCCGTCGGGGTGGGTGGTGAGGGTGTGTCCGGTGTCGGTGGTGATGGTCAGGGTGCCGTCGGGGGCGAGTTGGTAGTGCCAGTTGTGGAAGGTTTTGAAGCGGTGGTGGTTGCGGCACATGGCGGCGAGGTTGTTCTCGATGGTCAGTCCGCCACGGGTGGGATCTGTGTGGTTGAAGGGGCGGACGTGGTCGATGTCGCAGGCGTCGGCGGGGACGGAGCAGCCGGGGTGGCGGCAGGTGCCGTCGCGTAGGCGGATGCGGTGGGCCAGGTCGGCGCTGATGCGGTAGCGGTGGGCGTGGTGGGGGGTGTCTGCGGCGCCGGGTGCGGTGTCGGGCACGGTGATGGTGGCGCCGGTGCTGCGGGTGAGTAGTTCGATGAGTGCGTCGATGGTGGCCGGGCCGCCTCGGGGGAGGTAGACCTCGGGTTCGCCGTCGGGGCCGGGGGGTGCGAGCACGGTGATGGTGGGGCGGATCTGGGTGGCCGGCGGGCGGTGACCCGCACCCGCACCCGCACCCGCGCTCGTACCCGTGCCTTCGCCTGTGCTGCTGTCGGGGCCGGTGCCGGGGTGGCCGAGGATGGCGGTGACGAGGGCGTCGGCGCGCAGTTCGTCCATGCTGCGGATGTTGTCGGTGTCGAGGGTGTCGGCGCCGTGGCGGCGGGTGTTCTCGACGCGGGTGCGGGTGTCGCGGTGGCGTTGTTCGGTGGCCCTGGTCTGCAGCAGGGTGTGGATGGCGAAGGCTTCGGTGGCGGTGAGGTGGGCGGTGAGGTCGGCCATGCCGTCCGGGCTGCGGCGCAGGGTGATGCGGCGTTCGCGGACCGCGGCGGTGCGGCGCTGGCGTACGCCGTCGGGGTCGTGGGCGGCGATGATGCGGTCGGTGTGGG
>NZ_JAALDN010000561.1 GCF_014144855.1 Dietzia maris
CACGGTGCGCATGTGGCGTGCGAGCAGGGTGGCGGTGGCTTCGTCGAGTCGGCCGGTGTCCATGGCCTCGACGAGGGAGGGGAACTTGGTGACCAGGGTGATGGCCAGGGTGAGCAGGCTGCGGGCGCGGTTGTGGTGGACGCCGTAGGTGGCGACGATCTCACTTGTGGCGATGGTCAGTGGGTCGATGACGGCGTGTTCGGGGCGTTGGTCCAGGCCGGGGCCGTAGCCGGCGGCGATGTCGCGCAGTTCCTGTTCCTCGCGGCAGGTGGCCCACAGGTCGTGGCAGGCGCGCAGTCGGGCGGCGGCCGCGCGATTCTCGGCGTTCAACGCGGCCAGGGCCGCGGAGCTGGCGGCGGTGACGGCGGGACTCCCGGCCACCGCTCCGGCATCATCCCCGGTAGTCGCCTCCCGCATGTGCACCCCCTTGCCGGCGGTTGCCCGCCACGACCCTGCTTCGCCTGTGTGTTCGATTGGGGAAACACTAGCAAGGGGGTCCGACATGAGTCTCTCACCTGCGAAAACAGGTGGAGGGCGCGCAGTCGAAGACCGCAGCGGCGACCAGCCGCCTCAGCCGCCCAGCAACGCCCGATAGTGGTCGGCCAGGGCGGGGTGGTAGTCGGGGGAGAAGCGCAGGGCCTCCGGATCACGGCCCGCCTCGGCCTCGACCAACCGGTCCAGATAGAAGTCCCACCCGGGACCGATGTCGGACGCGGACTCGGCGTCCGCGATGTCCTGTTCCAGGGAGATGGTGACCTCGTCGTCGTCACCCTCGATCCGCACGGTGACCACCCAGCCGTCCGGTCCGATCCTGACGACGACGAGGTTCGGCGCCTCACACCGCAGTACTCCGACGGTCTCTGCGGGTGAGCCCTCCTCGGCGGACATCGTCATCTCGACGGTGCCCGACGCCGGGTCACCCGACCACGATCCGATCCAGCGCGCGGTGCGGGCCGGATCGGTGACGGCCGCCCACGCCTCCTCCCGGGACAGTGGCAGTTGGCGGGGGAACACCACGGCGCCCGACGGGGCGAGGTATCCGGAGGCCTGGGGTGTGGTGGCCATGGCGACTCCTCACGTGAGGGGCGCCGCGGTGGTCAGCGCAGCGCTGGCATCAGCGTATCGCGCATCGGGGCGACGAAACGGCCGAAATTGTCCCAGTTGTGCAGGCCGGTGGGCAGGTAGTCGACCCGGGCGTCGATGCCCAGTTCATCGAGCCGCTGGTCCATCTCCACGGTGCAGGCGTGTGTGGCGACCTCGAGCCCCGCACCCTGGGTGAACCGGAGCAGGTCGCGGCCGTTGCGGTCCCATTCGCCGGCATCGGGTCGGCCGGTGGCGGTGGCGAAGTAGAGGGCCTTGCCCCTGAGCTTCTCGGCGTGGAGGAGGCCGTCGTTGTCCCGGTAGGCGGGGTCGGTGCGCGGGCCCCACATGTTGGCGATGTCGCCGCCGCGCGTCTCGGTGACGATCTTGGCGAGGATGAACCCGAGGTCGTCGCGCGCCGTGTAGCAACCGGCGATCGCGCCCACGGCGTCATACAGGCCGGGGCGCAGCTCGGCGATGGTGACGGCGCTCGCCGCGCCCATCGACAGGCCCGCCATACCGCGCTTGCCGTTGAAGGGGATGTCGCCGGCCTCGAGCAGCGGACGGAGCTCGTCGGTGAGGAAGGTCTGCCACTTGTTGCGGCTCAGGACCGGGTCATCGCGCTGCCAGTCGGCGTGCAGGGAACCGTCCGCGCGGGCGGGCATGACGAGCGTGACGTGCTCACCGGCGAAGGTCCGCTCGACGCCACCCGGCAGGAGCCACCCGCTCGGGGAGGGGGAGTCCACGCCGTCGAGGAGGTACAGCATCGGTGCCGGGGCGTCGGTGGCCGGGCGCCAGATCTCCACCGGCAGGACGCGGTTCATCGACTTCGACGCCACCCACCAGCGTTCGAATCGGGGATCGCCGCCGGCCACCAGAGGGTCGCCGATCTCCACGCGTCGCACCTCGCTGACGGTGACGGGCTCGGACTCCATGCCGATCGGCGGGGTGGCGGCGGTGTTCTGCGAGCCCGTCCCCAGTGGCGGGAGGGTGCCCGAGCCGGTCAGCGACTCCGTACCGGTGGAGCCGGTGGAGCCGACCGCCGCCGCGCCCGCGGCCGCGCTCGACGGGTCGACGCTCCCACCGACCGCCGTCAGGGATCCGATACCCGGAGAGGAACTGCCGTGCAGCGACTGCGCTAGGGCCGGGGCCGCCGTCCCGCCGACCAGCGCCGCGGCCAACGCGGAAGCGAGCAGCGGCAGGACACGGGGCGTGCGGTGAGTGGTCACCGTGACACGATATGTCGCCCGCGTTGCGAGCAGGAATCTACTCCCTGG
>NZ_JAALDN010000562.1 GCF_014144855.1 Dietzia maris
CGGGCGGGCGAGTGCCGCACCCCGTATCGCTCGTGTGTTCGATTGGGGAAACACTAGCAAGCAGGTCCGACACACGGCTCTGACCTGGGAAGACCGGCGGACTGCGCCGGTCGGTGGGAGGATGAGACCGTGTTGGACACGGGTGCCGTCGTCTCGGTGAGTTGGTGGGCGATCATCCCGCTCATCGTCGTCGGCTCGGTGCTCCACTTCGCCTACGACTGGAGCGGGCACAACCGGGTCGTGGCCGTGTTCGCCGCGGTCAACGAGAGTTACTGGGAGCACATCAAGATCGCCGCCTGGCCGACCATGGTGCTGTACGCGGCCCTCTTCGTGCTCGGCGGCGCCTCGCAGCCGTCCTTCGTGCCCGCGGCCACTGTCGCCCTCTAGTCGATCCCGGTGACGATGATCGGGGTGGTCTTCGTCTACAAGGCCGTCGCAGGTCGCAATGTGCTGTGGGTGGACATCGCCGTGTTCGGCCTGTGCATTGCGCTCGCCCAGGTGATCTTCGTGTGCCTGCTCAGCGGACTGGAGGCGGACGTCCTCGTCGTCGTCCTCTCGGTTTTCTACCTGGTGGGCATCGTCGCCGCCTACGTGGTGTTCACCCTGAGGCCCCCCGCCGAACCCGACGTCTTTATCGACCCCATCACATACAGATACGGGGTCGAGGGGCACGCCGACTACGAGGCCGCACCCGGGGACTGACGGGCAGAGGGAGTCCGTCGGACGACTCGGGCCCCGTCCGCGGGGAGCGGACGGGGCCCGACGGAGCCAGGGGGTCGTGGGACCTACAGGCCCATGTCCTTGGCGATGATGGACTTCATGACCTCGTTGGTGCCACCGTAGATGCGGTTGACGCGGTTGTCCGAGTACAGGCGGGCGATCGGATACTCGTTCATGAAGCCGTAGCCGCCGTGCAGCTGGAGGCAACGGTCGATGACCTCGGCGGCGACCTCGGTGCAGAACAGCTTGGCCGAGGCCGCCTCGGCGGCGGTGAGCTCGCCCTCGTCCAGCGCCTCGAGGGCGCGGTCCGCGACGGCCTGCGCGGCGTCGACCTTGGCCTGGCACGCGGCCAGCTCGAACTTGGTGTTCTGGAACGAGGCCACCTCCTTGCCGAAGACCGTGCGCTGCTGCGTGTACTCCTTGGCGAACCGCACGGCGGCCGCGGCCTGGGCATACGCACCGTAGGCGATGCCCCAGCGCTCGGACGGCAGGTTCTGCCCGAGGTAGTAGAAGCCGCGGTTCTCTTCGCCGAGCAGGTCCTCGACCGGGACCTTGACGTCGGTGAAGGACAGCTCGGCCGTGTCGGAGGTCTTGAGTCCGACCTTGTCGAGCTTGCGGCCCACCGCGTAGCCCTCGAGCTTGGTGTCGACGGCGAGCAGCGAGATGCCGAAGCGGCGGTCGTCCTCACGCGGGGGAGCGGTACGGCAGGCCACGATCACGCGGTCGGCGTGGACGCCGCCGGTGATGAACGTCTTGGCACCGTTGAGGACGTAGTGGGTGCCGTCAGCCGAGAGTTTGGCGGTGCTCTTCATGCCGGCCAGGTCGGACCCGGTGCCGGGCTCGGTCATCGCCAGCGCCCACATCTCCTCGCCGGAGACGAACTTGGGCAGGTAGCGCTGCTTCTGCTCCTCGGTCGCCAGGGCCTTGATGTAGGGGAGCCCGAGCAGTACGTGGACACCCGAGCCGCCGAAGTTCACGCCGGCGCGGGCGGTCTCCTCGGACTGGATGGCCTCGAACTTGTGGGAATTGATCCCCGCGCCGCCGTACTCCTCGTCGACGTTGATGCCGAACAGGCCGAGGTCGGCGAGCTTGTAGTAGAACTCACGCGGGACGATGCCGGCCTCGAACCACTCCTGGAAGTGGGGGGTCACCTCGGACTCGATGAAGTCACGGAGGGTCTGGCGGAAGGCCTCGTGGTCTTCGTTGAACACAGTGCGGCGCAAGTGCGTGCCTTTCCGTTGGACGTTCTGCTCCGGTGGCAGGCCACCGTGGAGGGGAGCGGAGCGTCAGGTTGGTGTACTCCTACTGGTGAGTAGCCTACAAGAATTCGAACTCTCTGACCCGTCCGCCGGCCCGTCCGACGCCGCGACGTCACCCCGTCGGCGGAGTGAACTCCAGGCCGACGTCGGCGATCAGCCTGATCGGCCCGGTCACCTCACGTCCGGTGACCCGTTCGCCACGCTGGGTCACCGCCACCACGCCCTCCTCGCGTAGGTCGAACGCGACCTCCCGGGCGACGGGCATGAGGTCGCGCCAATGGTCCCCACCCGCCACCCGGGCCGCATCCGACGGGCAGATCGGCCCCTGGCCGCGCGAGCGCAGGAGGGTCCTGATCGTCGCGGCCAGGCGGTCGCGTGTCCCCTCCCGGGTGGGTGCCCACCACGGGTCGCCGCGCTCTCCGAGAGCGACCTTGGCGTCGTGCACCATCACCCGGGCGGCATCGCCTTCGGTCTTGACCAGCCGGCGACCGGTCATCAGTGCGCGGACGAGCTCCGAGCGGAGCTTCTCCGGGATGGACGGATCCGTCGCGCGCCACCGCCGGCCCCCGACCACGATGTGTCGACCGTCCTCGGTGTGCTCCACGCCGGCGCCGGTGCTGTTGTCTCGATCGGTCACACCCAGGTCCTGCACCGCCTCCCCCTCGTTCCCCACCGATCGCCGATCGAGGGTGTCGCACACCGGGCCGGTGTTAGGGTCACGACAGGAACTGGAACGTGTTCCACCAGAGCTGGATGACGATGAGGGGCTGCCGTGACGGCGCAGGACAACACATTCGACGCGGAATTCGACGTGGTGGTCGTGGGGTCGGGGGTGGCAGCCCTCTTCGGTGCCGCGGCCGCCGCCGCCCGGGGTCTGTCGACCTGCCTGATCGAGAAGACCGACCGCTTCGGGGGGACCTCCGCGTACTCCGGCGGCGCCGTGTGGCTCCCTGGCAACTCCGTCCTCGCCCGGGACGGGGTCGAGGACTCCGTCGAGCGGGGGCGCACCTACTTCCGCGCCGTGGTGGGGGACCGCACCGCCGCCGACGTCCAGGACGCGTTCCTCAACACCGGGCCGCAGGTCGTCGAGTTCCTGCAGGACGAGCTGGGCATCCCGACCCGCTTCCAGGCCTTCCCCGACTACTTCGACGCCCCGGGGCGCCAGGAACTCGGCCGGAGCATCTACCCCAAGCCCATCAAGGGCGAGGAGGTCGGCGACCGGGCGACCGACATCCGTCCGCCGGTTCCGGCTGACCAGTTCGGCGCGGACGAGGACACCGCCAAGCTCGAGGGCGGCAGGGCCTGGGTGGCGCGACTCGTACTCGCACTCGACGCGATGGGCACCGCGGAGACCCGACTGAACACCGCCGCCGAGGAACTGGTCCGTGACGACGACGGACGTGTCGTCGGGGTGGTCGTGAACGGTGTCTCCGGCCGGCAGGTGCTGGGCGCACGCCGTGGGGTACTGGTCGCCGCCGGCGGTTTCGAACGGTCGGCGGACCTCCGCCGCCGCTGGCAGGACATGCCCACCGCCGACTGGTCGTCGTCCCACCCCGCCACGGGCTCGGGAGACGCCGTCCGCATGTTCGAGCAGGTCGGCGCGGAGCTGGACCTGCTCGACCAGTCCTGGTGGTGCCCCGCCACGCTGTTCCCCAACAGGCACGCCGCGTTCACCCTGGGCTTCCGCTCCGGGATCATCGTCGACGGCACCGGCCGGCGATTCGCCAACGAACTGCTGCCGTACGACCAGATGGGGCGCAAGATGCACGCCCGCATGGCCGACGGGGCCGGTGACGAGTTCTGGTTGGTGTTCGACGACGCCGAGGCCGGCGGCTACCCGGCGATCTGTATCCCCGCACCCGAGCCCGACGCGTTGCGCGGGGCCGGCCTGTGGCACACCGCGGGATCCGTCGAGGAACTGGCCGAGGCCACCGGGCTCGATCCCGCCGCGTTGCGCGAGAGCGTGGACCGGTTCAACGGCTTCGCCGAGCAGGGGCGCGACGCCGACTTCGCCCGCGGCGAGGACCCGTACGGGCGGTTCTTCCTGGGTGCCGCCACGGCCGATCAGTGCCTGCGGCCCGTCGGCGGCGACCAGCTCCACGCCGTCCGACTCGTCCTCGGCGACCTCGGCACCAAGGGCGGTGCGGTCATCGACGCGAACGGCGCCGCGGTCGACGCGGACGGTCGCCCTATCCCGGGTCTCTACGCCGCCGGCAACTCGTCCGCGTCGGTCTCCGGTGAGGCCTACCCGGGGCCGGGGGTGCCCCTGGGGTCCGGGATGACCATGGCGTACCGGGCGGTGGCCGACATGGCCGGACAGGCCCTCCCGATCGCTCCCTGAGCACGGCGCCGGCGCCGGCGACGAACCACCCCGGTCAGCGGCCGGTCCATGCGAGGAAGTCCGCGGCCGCGATGACCGGCGTGCTCCACTTGTGGGCCGCCCTCGCCTTGGTCGACTGGCTGCCCGCCTCCGCGACCACCAGGGCGTCGCAGCGGCTCTTGGTGACCGCACCGACGGGAACCAGGCCACGGCCGAGGGCGAGGGCCTCCATCTCGTCCCGGGACACGAGGACGCCGCTGCGGTCCAGGGCGCTGCCGGAGAAACACACCCGCGTCCCGGGCCGCAGGACGTCCGCCGCGCCCGCCTCCGGCGGAGCCTCCAGCCCCGGCGTCAGGTCCGAGCCCACGATCTCGGAGGCCAGCCGGAGCCGCTCCAGCACGTCGGCGGTCATCGGCACCCGCTTCGCGGCGCGTCGGATCTGCCCGGCGACGAGTCCGCGCGCGCCTGCCCGGAGATCGCGGTCGCCCGGGGTGACGATCTCGTCGTCGTCGTC
>NZ_JAALDN010000563.1 GCF_014144855.1 Dietzia maris
GGCGGACGTCGGCGTCGCGGCTGAGCAGGTAGCCGACCGCGACCTCGTCGACGAGGTCGGCGTCGAACGTGCCGGCCGCCGCGTCATCGAGGTGCAGCCGCCCGTGGGCCTCGAGCGCCACCCGCGCACGGGCGAGGGCCGATCCGGAGCGGCCACGGGCCCGCTCACCCGGGGTGAGGGCGTCGGTGGGGATGTCGACCCCGACCGGCAACGGCACCGTGCCTCCCAGGCGCGCGAACTCGGCGTCCAGTCGACCGAGAGTGACGTCGAGGTCCACGCCGACCGGGGTGTGCCCGTCCACCAGCGGGGCGACCATCGACCACGCCTCGAGGAGCGTGGGGGCGAGAAGGACATCGGAGACGGTGATGCCGTAGTCCGTCCGCGCCCGGGCCAGGTCGCGCTGGGGATTGACCAGCGTCGTCACCGCGGTGCCGTCGGGGAAGGCGATGGCGAGCTCCACCGGCCGGGGCCGGGACCGGGGCCCGTCCTCGCCGACGGACACCACCGCGACAGCGCAGTAGCGGCGGGCCGAGGGCCCACCGTCCGGCGCCCGCAGGAACCGGATGATCCGCCGGTCCGTCTTGAGGTCCCCTGGCAGCACCGGCCGGGTGAGGACGAGGCCTTCCAGAGACCGGCAGCGGCTCAACGCCACGTAGAGCTGCCCCGCCACGAACGTGCCGCCGCCGAGATCCACGACGACCCTGTCCAGGGTCTGTCCCTGGCTCTTGTGGATGGTCACCGCCCAGGCGAGGGTGAACGGGAACTGGGTGAAGGACCCGACCACCTCGTGTCGCAGACCGCCGCCGTCCGTCACCGGTCGGGTGACGTCCCAGGTGTGGAGCGCGACCTCGGCGACCTCACCGCCGGTGAATGCGACGACGACGACGGGTCCTCGCTCTCCGCGGTCGCCCCGTCGCCCGAGGGTCACATCGAGCACCCGTCCGATGGATCCGTTCACCCACCGGTCCGCCGGGTCGTTGGTGAGCATCATGACCTGCGCGCCGACCTTGAACCCCAGCACCTCCCGGGTGGGGAGCTCGAACCCGGTGAGATCGCCGGTGCGAGTCGCCTCCATCGCCAGCTCCGACCCGGAGAGTCGATCGAGGCGGCGTTGGTTGTGGCTCGCGGCCCTGCGGTTGGTGGTGGTGAGCGTCAGCCAGAACTCGTCGTCCGGCGGATCGAAGTCCGGGTCGGTGCGGGAGTTGAGTCGTTCGCGGGCCGGGCCGACGAGAGCGCCCTCGCGGATCGAGTTGAGGGTCGCGGTGAGCTCGGGATCACCGGACTGCCGGAAGACATGGGTGAGGTCGACGGTGGGGAAGTGCTCGGGGTGGTATCGCTCGGCGGAGAAGAAGTACGGCGTCGGGTAGGTCGACTCGAAGGGCGATCTCTCGGACGCGGTCACCACCGGCGGTAGCTGGAAGAGGTCGCCGACGAGGACGAGCCGGACGCCCCCGAACGGCATCGTCGGGTCCGGGCCGAACCTCTCGAGCGCGATGGCGACCATGTCGAAGACGTCGGCCCGCAACATCGACACCTCGTCGATGACGAGCGTGTGGGCGCCGGCGAGGGCCTGGGTGAATCGCCCGGGACGGTAGGCGCTGCTGCGCACGTGGTCGACCGTGTGGTCGGGGTGGAAGCCGAACAGCCGGTGGATGGTGTAGCCGCCCACGGTGAGGGCTGCGATCCCGGTGGGCGCGGCGACGAGGGTGGGGTGGTCGGTCTCGGCGAGGAACCGGCGGATCAGGGTCGACTTTCCGGTTCCGGCCCTACCGGTGAGGAAGAGGTCGTGGCCCGAGTGTAGGAGCTCGAGTGCGCGGTCGACCTCGTCGGTGAGCACGAGTCCGCGTCCGGGGTCCACAGGCATCCGATCATCGCTCATCTGCGTCTCCCCTCGGCCGCGGCCGTCGGCGTCCAACGACCGCGGGCCGGACCTCCAGGTGGAGATCCGGCCCGCGGTCGGGTGCTGTCGGGGAATCAGTGCCCGTCGTGGCGACGAGACCGGTTCTCCTCCTGCAACGTGGTGAGCATCGAGTGCTCGCGGTGGTGCTTGTCGTGGTCGGCGTCCTCGAGCAGACGGGCCTCCTCGACCGGGTCGGCCTTGAGGGCGCCCCGCGGGGGACGGCCGGCCACACCGAGCTGGTTCATCTTGGTGGGCACCTTCGCGCCGGCGTAGGCGAGCGGAACGGCGTGACCGTGCTCGTCCATCTCGCCGAGCGGCTGGTGCACCTCGATGAACTCGCCCTGCGGCATCCGCATGATGATGCCGGTCTCGATCCCGTGCTCCAGAACCTCGCGGTCCGCGCGCTGGAGACCCAGGCACAGGCGGTAGGTGGCGAAGTACGCCAGCGGCGGCAGGAGGATCAGGCCGATTCGACCCGCCCACGTCGTCGCGTTGAGCGAGATGGAGAAGAAGTACGAGATGAGGTCGTTGGACCCCATCAGGACCAGGATCACGTAGAACGTGATCGCCATCATGCCCGCAGCGGTGCGGACGGGCACGTCACGCGGACGCTGCAGCAGGTTGTGGTGCGACTTGTCGCCCGTGATCTTGGACTCGATCCACGGGTACGCGAACATCAGCGCGACCATGGCGCCCAGCATGACGGCCACCCAGGTGGTCGCGGTCACGGTGTACGGGCCGAGGTAGAGCTCCCAGGCCGGCATCACTCGCGCGCCGCCCTCTGTCCACAGCATGTACCAGTCGGGCTGCGAGCCCGCCGAGATGTGTGAGGGGTTGTACGGCCCGAGGTTCCATATCGCGTTGATCGTGAACAGGCCCGAGAAGAGCATGAGCATGCCGACCGTGATGGCACCGAAAGCGATCGACTTGACGGCGAAGACCGGGAGGATCCGGACGCCGACGACGTTGTTCTCCGTGCGGCCGGGCCCGGGGAACTGCGTGTGCTTCTGGTACCAGACCAGCGCCAGGTGGGCGGCGATCAGCGCGAGGATGATCGCGGGGATGATCAGCACGTGCAGGACGTAGAAGCGCGGGATCATCAGCTCGCCGGGGAAGTCCCCGCCGAAGATCAGCCAGTGCATCCAGGTGCCGATGACCGGCAGGCCGACGATGATGCTCGAGGTGATCCGGAGGCCGGTGCCCGAGAGGACGTCGTCCGGCAGGCCGTAGCCGAGGAAGCCCTCGACGATGCCCAGGAGCAGCAGCACACAACCGATGACCCAGTTGGCCTCACGCGGGCGACGGAACGCGCCGGTGAAGAAGATGCGGATCATGTGGACGACCATCGAGGCGACGAACAGCAGGGCCGCCCAGTGGTGGATCTGGCGCACGAAGAGTCCGCCACGGACCTCGAACGAGATGTTCAACGCCGTCTCGTAGGCACGGGAGATCTCGATGCCGTTGAGCGGTGCGTAGGCACCCTGGTAGATCACCTTCGACAGGGACGGGTCGAAGAACAGGGTGAGGTAGACACCCGAGATCAACAGGATGATGAAGCTGTACAGGGCGATCTCGCCCAGCAGGAAGGACCAGTGCGTCGGGAAGACCTTGTTGATCTGCCGGCGCAGGCCCTTGGACATGGTGTACCGCGAGTCCAGGCCATCGCCCAGTGCCGCGAGTCTCGTGTTGTTGCTCATGAACGACGCTCCCAGAAGGCAGGTCCGACCGGCTCGATGAAGTCACCGTTGGCAACGAGGTAACCCTCGCTGTCGGCGGCGATGGGCAGCTGCGGCAGTGCACGGGCGGCGGGGCCGAAGATCGGCTTCGCGTACTCGAGCGCGTCGAACTGCGACTGGTGGCACGGGCAGAGGAATCGATGGGTCTGCTGCTCGTACAGCGACGTGGGGCAGCCGAGGTGGGTGCAGATCTTCGAGTAGGCGTACAGGTCGCCGTAGTTGAAGTTCTCCTGGCCCTTGCGCTTGGTCACGCGGGCCGCGTCCTCGGGACGGAAACGGATCAGCATGACCGCGTTGCGTGAGCCGTGGATCGAGTGCATGTGCTCTTCGAAGTTGCCCAGGGCGCTTGCGGGGAGGGGGAAGACGGACTCGAGGCCACCGGCGGAGAGATCCTCCACATGGATGCGCTCGAGGCGACCCTCGCCGGCCGGCGGGTGCCCGTCGGGGTACACCTTGCCGGTGTCGCGGCCGAGGTAGACCTTCTCCGGCGGGAGGCCGTCGGGACGGGTGTCGGACGCCAGGGTCCAGCCGGTGGTGTGCAGGGTGCCGTCTCCGGCGAGCGTCATCTCCCCGCGCTTCCACGGGTTCTTGATCATGCCGCCGAGCGGCAGGATCGCGGAGAGGCCGATGAGCCCCACACCCGCACCGAGGAAACCGCCCATGACCTTGCGGCGACCGAGGGTGGAGGTCTTCCAGGAGTCGTTGAGCTCGGCGACGAAGGTGCGCCGGTCGAGATCGTCCGAGGCGCCGTCGTGGCGGGTCTGGACCGAGATCTCCTCGGGGATGAACTTCTTGGTGAACTGCACCGCGCCGAAACCCAGGAACAGGATCGACAGCCCGATCGTGAGGCCGAGCAGCGGGGTGTAGGTCATGTACAGCCAGTAGCCGTCCTCGCCCTCGCCGCGGTACTCCCACGGCCAGAAGATGTAGACGACGGCGAAGGCGAGGCCGAACAGTGCCGACAGCGCGAACCAGGTGGTGACGGTCAGCGCCGCGCGCTTCTCGGCGCGGGTGGTGGTGCCCTCCGGGAAACGGGCCTCGCGGAACCGGACGTCGACCTCGTCGAGTTCGGTGCCCAATCGCACGAGCTCGGCATCGCTCATCCGGTCGAGGTCCGCCGGGGACGGGTTCTTCGGGGTCTCACTCATGAACGGGATCCGATCCACAGGGTCGCACCGATGAGGGCGACGATGCCGACAAGCCACATGGCCACACCTTCGGTCACGGGGCCGAGCCCGCCGAGGCCGTAGCCTCCGGGCGAGACCTTGCTGTCCGCGTCCTTGATGAAGGCGATGATGTCCTTCTTCTCGTCAGGCGTGAGCTGGCGGTCCGAGAACTTGGGCATGTTCTGCGGCCCGGTCAGCATCGCCTGGTAGATCTCCTGCTCGTTGGCAGGGTCGAGAGTCGGGGCGTACTTACCCGCCGACAGTGCGCCACCGCGGCCGGTGAAGTTGTGGCAGGACGCGCAGTTGAGCCGGAACAGCTCGGAACCGCGGGCGATCTCCTCCGAACGACTCTCGCCGGAGGCGCCGCGCAGCGACTCCTGAGCGATGGTGCCGTCCGGGTTGGTGATGATGCCCGGTCCACCGCCGTGGACGTCGACATACGCCGCCAGGGCGATGATCTGGTGCTCGCTGTAGCGGGGCTTCTTGCGCTCCGCCTGGGCCTCGTTGTCCGCCGCGGGCATGCGGCCGGAGTGGACCTGGAAGTAGGTCGATCCCGCACCGACGCCCACGAGCGAGGGACCGCGGTCCTCGACACCCTGCAGGTTCTGGCCGTGGCAGGTGATGCAGGCGACGTCGTAGATCGACTTGCCCTCGGCGATGAGCGCGGCCTGGTCCTGCTGGGCCGTCGCCACCTGCGGCTCGGGCACGACTGCCGTGGCGATGGCTCCCGCGCCGAGGAGGCCGGCGGCGATGACGAGCGCGCCGGTCGCCTTGCGGCGCCGCTTGGTGGACGCCGGACGCGTCGGGGTCGTCGCCGGGTCCGGCGACGGCGTGTCCGCAGCGGGTGGGTGAGGTGAGTTCATTGTGAGTTCCCTTTGGTGTTGGGACCTGCTGGACACAGCGTCCTGCGGCCAGCTGCTACTGGATGAAGTAGATGGTGACGAAGAGGCCGATCCAGACCACGTCGACGAAGTGCCAGTAGTACGACACCACGATGGCGGCCGTGGCCTGCGCCGGGGTGAACCGCGACATCGTGGTCCTCATGACGAGGACGACGAAGGCGAGGACACCCGCCGCGACGTGGAGACCGTGGAAGCCGGTGGTGATGAAGAAGACGGACCCGTAGACGCTGGAGGAGATGGTGGTGCCCTCGAGGACCAGCATCACGTACTCGTACGTCTGGCCGATGAGGAAGACCGTGCCCATCACCGCGGAGATGATGTACCAGCGGCGGAGGCCGAAGACGTCACCCTGCTCGGCGGCGAACACGCCCATCTGGCAGGTGAACGACGACGCCACGAGGATGACGGTGATCGTCAGGGCGAACGGCACGTTGAGGTGCACCGGGTAGGAGGGCCAGTCACCTCCCGAGTTCGCCTTGGAGACGAAGTACATCGCGAACAGACCCGCGAAGAACATCAGCTCCTGGGACAGCCAGACAATGGTGCCCACACTGACCATGTTCGGCCGATTCAGCGAATGAACACGCTGGGCCATGGCCGATCCTGAGTTATCTACTGCGCTCGTCACGTGGCCAAGTATGACCCCTGAGGAGGGACGAGTCTGCACGGACCCCCGAAATTGGCGTGTCTGTCCAGCGTTTCCGCAGGTCGCTTCGGAAACCCTCAGGGCAAGGGTCGGTATTGGTCCCCCTTGCAGGGGCTATCAGGGCACTCTCAGGAGAGCCCCGGCCGCTCGCCGCCGCCGGAGTGCAGGGTGTCAGCGCACGGGCCGGGTCGGAACAGTGGCACGATTGACGACGTGCGGGCGGCGCCCTGTGGGGCGTGTCCGTTTCCATGACACCAGAGGAGGTCGGGACACGTGGGCAGTTCGGCAGCGTTCGACGGGGGCCGGTCGTGGCCCGGGGTTCTCGGCACCCTCACCGCGGGCGGGGACCTCGATCCGGCGGAGGCCGGGTGGGCGATGTCCCGGATCATGGAGGGTGTCGCCACCGACGCTCAGATCGCAGCCTTCGGCGTTGCCCTGAAGATGAAGGGCGTCACGGGTCCGGAGCTCGATGCGCTGGCCTCGACCATGCTCGACTACTCCCGTCGGGTGCCCACTGATCGTCCCTGCGTGGACATCGTCGGTACCGGTGGTGACCGCCAGGGCACGGTGAACATCTCGACGATGTCCTCTCTCGTGGTGAGCGCCTGCGGAGTGCCCGTGGTCAAGCACGGCAACCGGGCGGCATCGTCCAAGAGCGGCGGTGCCGATGTGCTCGAGGCGCTCGGGGTGGCGATCGACCTCGGCCCGGAGGACGTCGGGCGGTGCCTCGACGAGGTGGGCGTGGCCTTCTGCTTCGCGCCCGTGTTCCATCCCGCGCTGCGTTTCGCCGCGACCCCCCGGCGTGAGATCGGGATCCCGACCGTCTTCAACATCCTCGGGCCTCTCACGAATCCCGCGGCACCCGCCGCGAACCTCATCGGCTGCGCCTTCGAGGGGCTGATGACGGTGATGGCGGAGGTGTTCGCGCTGCGCGGCAGGTCGGCGCTCGTGGTGCGTGGGTCGGACGGCCTCGACGAGATCACCATGACCGGTCCCACCCGGGTGCTGCGGGTCTCGGACGGTCATGTGGACGAGGATCAGGTCGAGCCCGCCGACTTCGGGATGAGCACCTGCTCGATCGAGGAGTTGCGGGGCGGGGACGGCGTCCACAACGCCGGGGTCGCCCGCGATCTCCTCGCGGGAGCACGGGGCCCGGCGCGCGATGCGGTATTGCTCAACTCCGCGGCCGCGCTGGTGGCCTTCGACGGTCTCGAGCGTGGTTCCGACCTGGTATCTGCCATGCGGGCCGCGGTGGACCGGGCCGCCGCGGCGATCGACGACGGCGAGGCGGCGCGGCTGCTCGAGAAGTGGGCCGGGTTCAGCGTGCGCTGACGAGTCCGGTCCCGCGGTGCTCGGCGGCGGCGCTCTCGGCCAGGGTCGC
>NZ_JAALDN010000057.1 GCF_014144855.1 Dietzia maris
CGCCGCGGAGGTCATCCGGGCGACGACGACGACGAAGTAGGCCCCTTTTCGGGTGATCCACGCCACCCGGACCACGCCTAGGCGTTTTCTCACGATGCCATCACGAAGGCTGATAACTGCTGCACACATGCCGTCCCCGGGGGCGATACTTCATCTCACGACCCCGAAAGTGCGGCGGGACGTCCCCGGAACCCTGACAGTATTGCGTCATCGACTGCGAACGACGAACTTTCAGGGCTCGAGGCAGGGCACTTCGCGAGGCGCAGGGACGGAGGATGAATGCCGAGATACAGGAACCTCGAACCCACCTCGGACTTCTGGTCCTGGCGTGACAACGCCGCGTGCATCGGGCACGAAGACCTGTTCTACAGCCTGGAGGAGGAGTCGAAGGCGGAGCGGCGCAAGAAGGAGGAGCAGGCCAAGTCGGTCTGCGCCACGTGCCCGGTCTTCGATACCTGTCGGCAGTTCGCCCTCAATTCCGGTGAACTCTACGGAGTGTGGGGCGGACTCACCGAGGCCGAGAGGCACAGGATCTCCGGCCGCCACCGCACCGGCTGACGACCCGGGCGGCGAGTCGGCGGCCGTGTACCCGGGTGGCAGGCTGGCGGTCCGCGGGATCTAGTTGCGATCCTGCGGGGTGGCCTCGTGCCCCCGGCGGCCGCCGGTCCGGTTGGCCTCCTTCATCTCCGCCTCGTGGACATGCCGTCGTCCTCCGGTGAGCTCGTCGCGCACCGCACTGTCCAGGGCGCGGGCCGTGCTCCAGAACCCGTCGTCGAACTCCTCGACGATTTGGAACGTCCAGCGCCCGTGCAGGACGTTGACCCCCACCATCTCCTCACGGATGCGCGCGGCGAGCTCGGACCGGCCGGCATCGTCCAGCTGGTCGGCGGCCTCCTGGAAGAGGATGTCCGCCCGGCCGATCAGCTGGTGCAGGTCGTACAGGTGTCCGCGGGCGCGCTCGATGTACTCCATCGCCTCGCCGACGGTCCCGGCCGCCTCGATCTCGGCGTCGGTCGCGCCGTCGGGTCGGCGGTGCGTCCCGTCGACGCTCGGGGTCCGGTCGCCGGGTCCCGGGCCTGCCACGCTCAGACCGTCCGGGTCAGACGGCGGAGCTGGTCGGGGTCGGTGTGGTGCTTGAGCGCGGTGACCAGGCCGGAGCGCGGACCCACGGCGTCGTCGTAGGTCGTCGGCTCGCCGGCGAACATCTTCTCCGAGCGGGTCTCCGGCGCGTCGTCCGGCGTGGCCTTGAGGAACCGGTTCGGGAGCGAGAGCTTGACGATGGTGCGCCAGGACTGCCAGTACTGCTTGTACAGCGGCCCGGTGGTGTACGGCAGGTCCCACCGCCGGCAGACGTCCTGGACCTTCTCCGAGAGCTCCGCGTACCGGTTCGACGGGAGCGTCGGGAAGAGGTGGTGCTCGATCTGGAACGACAGGTTGCCGGACATGAAGTGCGTGAGCTTGCTGCCGGTGAAGTTCGCGGAGCCGAGCATCTGGCGCAGGTACCACTGCGCCTGCGTCTCGGACTCGAGATCCTCGAGCGTGAACTTGTCGGCGCCGTCCGGGAAGTGGCCGCAGAAGATCACGGCGTTGGACCACAGGTTGCGAATGATGTTCGCGGTCATGTTGGCGCTCATGGTGGACTTCCAGTTGGGCCCCGACAGCAGCGGGAACCACACGTAGTCCTTGCCCACCTGGCGCCGGGCCTTGCGGAGGAACTGGCCGATCCGCTTCTTGCGCTCGGCCCGCCCGGAGGAGTTGATCGTCGCCGGCGCGATCTCCAGGTGCTGGACGCCGACGCCCCACTGGAAGGCGAGGGCGAGGATCGTGTTCCACACCAGGTTGAGCGAGTTCGCCGGGTGCCACGGTTGGTCACGCGTCACCCGCACCACGCCGTACCCGACGTCGTCGTCCATGCCGATGATGTTGGTGTACTTGTGGTGGTGGTAGTTGTGGGTGGCCTTCCAGTGCTCGGATGTGCCGACGATGTCCCACTCCCAGGAGCTGGAGTGGATCACCGGGTCGTTCATCCAGTCCCACTGCCCGTGCATCACGTTGTGCCCGAGCTCCATGTTCTCGATGATCTTCCCGGCCGCCAGGAGTCCGGTGCCGACCAGCCACGCGGGTCGGTTCCCGGAGAAGAGGAGGACGACCCGGCCGCCGGTCACCAGTCCGCGTTGGAGGCGGATGGTGTTCTGCACGTAGCGGCGGTCGTCGTCCCCGAGGGAGTCGACGACCTCCTGGCGGATCGCGTCCAGTTCCTCACCGATGGCATCGACGTCCTCGGCGGAGAGATGGGCGTATTCCCTTACATCAGATATCGCCATGTCAGAACGGTACGTAGCGATCAGCGTCATGTCGACCGTTCCGGGAAACCCGAACTGCGAACAACTACTGCCGAGTTGACCGGCAAGTGTTCACCGGACCCTTATGATCCCACCATGGCTCTCGTCGAGATCTCAGGCGTCAATAAGCACTTCGGTGACTTCCACGCGCTCAAGGACATCAACCTGTCCATCGAGCAGGGGGAGGTCGTCGTGGTGATCGGCCCCTCGGGGTCCGGGAAGTCGACGTTGTGCCGCACGATCAACCGGCTCGAGACCTTCGAGAGCGGCTCCATCACCATCGACGGCAAGCCGCTGCCCGAGGAGGGCAAGGCGCTGGCGAGACTGCGGGCCGACGTCGGGATGGTGTTCCAGTCGTTCAACCTGTTCGCGCACAAGACGATCCTCGAGAACGTGACGCTGGGTCCCATCAAGGTCCGCAAACAGTCCAAGTCGGAGGCCGAGAAGCGCGCGATGGAACTGCTCGAACGGGTCGGTGTCCACGAGCAGTCGTCCAAGTACCCGGCGCAGCTGTCCGGCGGTCAGCAACAACGCGTGGCGATCGCCCGGTCGCTGGCGATGGACCCCAAGGTCATGCTCTTCGACGAGCCGACGTCCGCCCTGGACCCGGAGATGATCAACGAGGTCCTCGACGTGATGACGGGGCTGGCCAAGACCGGTATGACCATGGTCGTGGTGACCCACGAGATGGGCTTCGCCCGCAAGGCGGCCGACCGCGTGATCTTCATGGCGGACGGAGAGTTGGTCGAACAGGCCACCCCGGAGGAGTTCTTCACCAATCCGCAGAGCTCCCGGGCCAAGGACTTCCTGTCCAAGATCCTCACCAACTAGTCGGGCCCGTCCGCGGACCCGAACGAGACCCATCCACCCATCCCACGAGGAGAACCCATGAACATCCGACGGATCGGAGCGGCCACGGCGGCCGTCGCCCTGGCACTCGGCGTGAGCGCGTGCGGTAGCGACGATGGCGGCGGCGAGGACCAGCTCAAGGTCGGCATCAAGTTCGACCAGCCGGGACTCGGGCTGAAGGAGGGCAACGACTACACCGGCCTCGACGTCGATGTGGCGCGCTACATCGCCGACAAGCTCGGGACCCCCGAGGACGAGATCGAGTGGGTGCAGGCCCCCAGCGCCCAGCGCGAGACGCTGCTGGAGACCGGTCAGGTCGACATGATCGTGGCCACCTACTCCATCACCGACTCGCGCAAGGAGAAGGTCGGCTTCGCCGGCCCGTACTTCATCGCCGGTCAGGACCTGCTGGTCCGCTCCGACGACGACTCGATCACCGGTCCCGATTCCCTCGACGGCAAGCGTCTGTGCTCGGTCACCGGGTCGACGTCGGCCCAGACGGTCAAGGAGCAGGTGCCGGGTGTGAACCTGCAGGAGTTCGGCACGTACTCGGAGTGTGTCTCGGCGCTGGTGTCCAATGCGGTCGACGCGCTGACCACGGACGACACGATTCTCGCGGGGTACGCCTCCCAGGACCAGTACCAGGGCCAGCTCAAGGTGGTCGGCGAGCCGTTCTCCGAGGAGCGGTACGGCGTCGGCATCGCCAAGGGCGACACGGAGATGTGCGAGCAGATCAACGAGGCCATCCGCGAGATGATCTCGGACGGCACCTGGGACACCGCCGTCGAGGAGAACCTCGGCGCCGCCGGCTTCACCCCGGGCGAGGGCAATCCGCCCGAGCCGGAGGCCTGCGCCTGATCTGATCCGGCCCGGCCGGATCGGCACCCGATCCGGCCGACCACCGCCTCCCTCCCCGCGCCGACCCACCGGCGCGGGGAGGAGGGCGGGCACCTCACCACGGAAGGTGGACCATGGGCGACATCTTCGCCGACTACGACGTCCTCGGGGCGGTCTGGGTGACGATCCAGCTCTCGGTCCTGGGCACCATCGGGGCCATGGTCCTGGGGACGATCATCGCCGTCCTGCGCGTGTCCCCGGTGGCTGTCCTGCGCGGCCTGGGCACCTCGTACGTCAACACGTTCCGGAACCTCCCGCTGACGTTGCTGATGGTCTTCAGCATCCTGGGGTTGTCCTTCATCCTCCAGCTGTCGGTCTCGGACGACTTCGCCCGCAACGCCTTCTGGTGGGCCGCGATCATGTTGGCCGTCTACCACGCCGCGTATGTCTGCGAGGCCCTGCGCTCCGGCGTGAACACCGTCCCGGTGGGGCAGGCGGAGGCCGCCCGCTCGATCGGTCTGGCCTTCGGCCAGTCCATGCGAGAGGTCATCCTCCCGCAGGCGTTCCGCGGGTCCATCGCCCCGCTGGGGTCGGTGGTCATCGCGCTGATCAAGAACTCCACCGTCGCGGCGGTCATCGGTGTCGGGGACTCCGCCGGCCTGCTCCAGGTCATCACGGAGAACGAGGGCGCGAGCCTGCTGACGTTCTTCTTCTTCGCCATGGTCTTCGTGGTCCTCACCCTCCCGATCGGACTGTGGACCACCTCCCTCTCCCGGAAGCTGTCGGTGAAGCGATGAGCACACAGGCGGTACTTTTCGACGTACCCGGCCCCAAGGCCCGGCTGCGGCACAGGATCCTCACCGCTGTCGGCGTGGTCCTCGTGGTCGCCATCGCCTACGTCATCTATCTCCAGTTCGAGAAGGCCGGCCAGCTCAAGGCCTTCATGTGGGAGCCGTTCGTCACCGACCCCGAGGTGTGGACGTCCTACCTCATCCCGGGCCTCAAGGGGACGTTCACGGCGGCGGCGATCTCCATCGTGCTCGCCGTGGTCTTCGGGCTGCTCTTCGGCATGGGGCGGCTCTCGCCGTTCGCACCGTTGCGCTGGTTCTGCAGCGTGATCGTGGAGTTCTTCCGCTCCGTGCCCGTGCTGCTGATGATGGTCTTCGCCTACTTCGGCTACTTCGCCACCTCCGACATCGTGCCCAACCAGCACGCGCCGCTCGCCGCCGTCGTCACCGCGCTCACCCTCTACAACGGCGCGGTCATCGCCGAGCTCGTCCGCTCGGGTGTCCACGGGCTGCCCGCGGGGCAGTCCGAGGCGGGACTGGCCGTGGGCCTCACCCCGGGGCAGGTGCTGCGCTCGATCCAGCTCCCCCAGGCACTCACGGCGATGCTCCCGGCCCTCGTCGGCCAACTCGTCGTCGTCCTCAAGGACTCCGCACTGGGCTACGGCATCACCTACCTGGAGCTGCTCAACTGGTCCAAGACCCTGGGCTCGGCGTACGCGAACACCGTCCCCGCGTACATCGTGGCGGGCATCCTGTTCATCCTCGTCAACTACACGCTCACCAAGTTCGCCGTGTACCTCGAGGGCCGGATGAAGAAGCGGCGCGCGAAGGCCTGACCCGCACCCGCACCGTCGAAAGCCCGCACCGTCGAGAACCGCACCGTCGAGAACCGCACCGTCGAAAAGGACGTTCCGCGCACATCGCCCGAAAGGGGAGTGCGCGGAACGTCCTTTTCGATGCCCGGGGGCGTGGTCGATTCCGGGGGCGTGCTACTTCGGTGGCATCCGGATGCCACCGTCGACGCGGATGGTCTCCGCGTTCATGTACGGGTTGGTGAGCAGCTCCATGACCATGGACGCCAGTTCGTCGCCCGAGCCGAGACGCTTCGGGAACAGGACATTCGAGCCGAGGTTGGCCTTGAATGCCTCCGAGTCCGGGCCCTCGCCGTAGATCGGGGTGTCGATGAGGCCGGGCGCCACGGTGTTGAGGCGGATGCCGGCGGCCGACAGGTCACGCGCGACGGGCAGGGTCAGGCCGACGATGCCGCCCTTCGAGGCGGAGTAGGCGGCCTGGCCGATCTGGCCGTCGAACGCGGCGACGGAGGCCATGTTGACGATGGCGCCCTTCTGTCCGTCCTCGTCGGCCTCCTGCGTGCTCATCTTGGTGGCGGCCAGCCGCAGCATGTCGAACGAGCCGATGAGGTTGATGTCGATGACCTTGCGGAACGAGTCGATGTCGAAGGCCGACGAGTACTCGCCGTCGCGGCCGATGGTGCGCTGAGCCCAGCCGATGCCGGCCGAGTTGACGAGGTAGCGCAGGCGACCGAGCTCGAGAGCGGCGGCGACGGCCTTCTCGTTCTGGTCGGTCTTGGTGACGTCGACGGAGACGAACACGCCTCCGACCTCGTTCGCCAGGGCCTCACCCTTCTCGGCATTGAGATCGGCGACGACGACCTTGGCGCCCTTGGCGGCGAGCTGACGGACGACGGCGGCGCCGATTCCCGACGCACCGCCCGTGACGATGGCACTTGCTCCAGAAATTTCCATGCCAGAACGGTAACAAGCACGGGCGCCGGATAAGGGTGGCTTGGCCGGGTCAGTGCGTATTCAGTCTCCGGTGCCCGGCACGACGACGTCCCAGCGGATGCCGAACCGATCGTGGACCTGCCCGTACCGGTCACCCCACGGGGCGACCCCGAACGGCATCGCCATCTCGCCACCGCTCGAGGTGACCTTGTCCAGGAACGCACGGGCCTCGTCCTCGGTGTCGAATCCCAGCAGGAACGAGTAGACGTCGCTGCGCGGCTGCGGGAGGCTCTCGCCCATGGCGTCACCGCCGGTCAGGCTGATCCCGGGGACCTCGAGGGTCGCGTGGGCGACCGAACCGTGCGGTGGGTCGAACGGGAAGTCCTCGGTGGAGGGGAACTGGTCGTAGGTCATCACCTCGAGCTTTCCGCCGAAGAGTTCCTGGTAGTAGGGGAACGCCTCCGCCGCGTTGGCGGGGAAGGAGATGTAGGGGACGCAGGTCATGGCCATTGTCGGAGTCTCTCGTCGTGGGCGACCGCGTGCCGGTGCTACCCGGTATACGCAACGCTAGACCCGTCTGCGCCGCCGGACACGTTAAATCTGGTCGCTGTCGCTGTCGCCGTTGCCGCCCGGCCCGGCCGGGGAGGGGCGCCGTCCGGACAGCGCGAGCAGTCGGGCCCGAGAGTCCGCCCCGAGCGTCACGGGGCTCGCCTCGGCGAGCACGTCGAACGACCGCATCAACTCCACCACGCTCCTGGCGTGGTCGAGCGTCCAGGCGGCGAGGTCCTCCGCCTCCGTCGACTCCCAGGTCCGGGGATCGAGGTCGTGGGCGTGGACCAGCAGTTCGAAGACCCGTAGCGCGAGCAGGTCGCGGACCGGGATGTCGGCCAGGCGGTGCGGGACGGTCGCGTCCGCGTCCCGGGCCCGCGCGAGTTCCCTTCGCAGACCGGCGGACGTGCGGTGCAGGGCGGGGACCGGTTTCTCGCCGGCGTGGTCGGCGGTGCGGGTCCACCCGATCTCCGACTCCGGCAGCCGTGAGAAGTAGGCGGCGTATCGCAGCCCACCGCCCAGGACGTGGTTGGCGCAGTCGCGGCGGGTCCATCCCGGGCAGGCGTCGCAGTCTCCGTCGAGACCGCCGGCGAGCGCGCGGCCGAACAGGGTGGTGGCCCGGTCGAGAACCGCGAGGTCCTCCGGGCTCAACGGGGTCGGGGTCACGGGCACCTCACCTCCAGGAATGTCTGTGCTTCACACTAGGTTGACTGGGACGGTGTGAACAGATCACGCCAACCCTTCAGCCGTGACGAGAAAGGACCGATACCCGCCATGAGCCCGCAGACCTCCGGTGCAGCAGAGACCCGGGAGTTCCAGGCCGAGACCCGGCAGCTGTTGGATCTGATGATCCACTCGATCTATTCGAATCCGGACACCTTCCTGCGCGAGGTCATCTCCAACTCCTCGGACGCGCTGGACAAGCTCCGGTTGGCCGCGCTGCAGGATTCCTCGCTCGGCGCGGACACCTCGGATCTGCACATCGAGCTGATCCCGGATGCCGGCGCCCGGACGCTGACGATCCGCGACAACGGCATCGGCATGTCCCGCGACGAGGTGGTGGACCTCATCGGCACGCTCGCCAGGTCGGGCACCGGGCAGATGCGGGAGGCACTCTCCGCGGCCCGGGCGGCGCAGGAGTCCGGTGAGGTCTCGGAGCAGGCCACCGCGGACCTCATCGGTCAGTTCGGCATCGGCTTCTATTCGACGTTCATGGTCGCGGACACGGTCACGCTGGTCACCCGCAAGGCAGGCGAGAGTGCGGGGACGCGCTGGACGTCGAGCGGCGAGGACACGTACACGGTCGAGGACGCCCCGGACGCTCCCCAGGGCACCTCGGTGATCCTGCAGCTCAAGCCGGCCGGTGGGGACGCGGCGCTCCCGGACTACGCCGAGGAGCACACGCTGCGCCGGGTGGTGCGAACCTACTCGGACTTCATCGCCTGGCCGATCCGCATGGACGTCGAGCGCCCGGCGCCGGAGCCGGAGTCGACGGATGGGGCCGGCGCGGACGGGGCCGGCGCAGACGATGCCGCCGCCGAGGACGCCGCGCCCGAGGCTCCCGGCACGGTCACCGAGACGGAGACGCTCAACTCCCAGAAGGCGCTGTGGACGCGGCCCCGCTCGGAGGTCACCGACGAGGAGTACGCCGAGTTCTACCGTCACGTCTCGCACGCGTGGGACGAGCCGCTGGAGACGATCACCCTCAAGGCGGAGGGCACGTTCGAGTACCAGGCGCTGCTGTTCCTTCCCACGCAGGTGCCGTTCGACCTGTTCTCCCCGGACACCAAGCGCGGGGTGCAGCTCTACGTCCGTCGTGTCTTCATCATGGACGACTGCGAGGAGCTGGTCCCGCCGTTCCTCCGCTTCGTCAAGGGCATCGTCGACGCCCAGGACCTGTCGCTCAACGTTTCCCGCGAGATCCTCCAGCAGGACCGCCAGATCCGGGCGATCCGCAAGCGCCTGGTCAAGCGGGTGCTGCAGACGATCGAACAGATCAGGACCGACCGGCCGGAGGAGTTCCGCAGCTTCTGGGCAAACTTCGGTGCCGTCCTCAAGGAGGGCCTGATCGCGGACGTCGACGCCCGGGAGCAGTTGCTGGCCGTGAGCACGTTCGCCTCCACGCGTCCCGCCCAGGCGGGCGCCGGGAACGCCGGGTCCGGATCGGACGAGACCCCGCGCGACGACGAGCGTGACGACGACGAGGTGGGCACCACCATCGCCGAGTACGTCTCCCGGATGGCCGACGGGCAGGAGGAGATCTACTACCTCACCGGGACGTCCCGCGCGGCGGTGGAGAACTCCCCGCACCTGGAGGCGTTCCGTGCCCGCGGCGTCGAGGTCCTCATCCTCACCGACCCGGTCGACGAGGTGTGGGTGGACGCGGTCGGCGAGGTCGACGGCAAGCGCCTGCGGTCGGTGGCCAAGGGCGACGTGGACCTGTCCGGCATCGGCTCGGAGGGCGAGGAGAACAAGGACGAGCCCGACGCGGCCGAGTTCGCCGACCTGCTCACCTGGCTGGGCGAGGAGCTGTCGGACGAGGTCAAGCAGGTGCGCCTGTCGCACCGGCTCACCGAATCGGCCGCGTGCATGGTGGGCGACGAGTTCGACATGACTCCGCAGCTCGAGGCCATGTACCGAGCTTCGGGCATGGAGTTGCCCACGAGCAAGCGGATCCTCGAGCTCAACCCCACGCACCCGCTGGTCGAGCGGCTGCGCGAGCAGTACGCATCGGATCCGTCGGCGCCGGGCCTGGCCGATACCGCCCGGCTGCTGTCGGGTGCGGCCGTCCTCGCGGAGGGCGGCACGTTGTCCGATCCGGCCGCGTTCGCCAAGTTGCTGGTCGACCGCATCTGACGTCGCCCCAGCGGCCCATCGCGCCGCTGGCCCGGCGGCCTCGTCGGCTCGAGCAGCCTCGCCGGTTTCCCGGCTCGCACGCCCGCCG
>NZ_JAALDN010000058.1 GCF_014144855.1 Dietzia maris
GCCCCGTCGGCGCCGGCGTGAGCGGGCGCAGCCGCAGACGGTGCAGACGGCGCGGCCGTCGGCTCGACCCCCGCGGACGCCTCGTAGTCGCGGACGATCCGCTCGGCCTCGTCGACGCGGCCCGTCGATTCCAGGTAGCGCACCGATTCGGGCAGTCCGAATCGCACGACCAGCGCGTACGCGGCCGGGATGATCCCGATGGCCAGGGCCCACCGCCACCCGTCGTCGCCGACCGGCACCACGAAGTAGCCGATGAGGGCGGCCATGATCCAGCCGACGGCCCAGAACCCCTCGAGGATCACCACCACCCTGCCGCGGATCCGGCGGGGCGCGAACTCGCTGACCAGGGTGGACGCCACCGGCAGCTCGGCGCCCAGGCCCAGGCCGACGATGAACCGCAGCACGATGAGCATGGCGATGCCGGTCGACAGGGCCGCCGCGCCGGTGGCGAGGCCGTAGACCAGCAGGGTGACGGCGAAGACCTGGCGTCGACCGATCTTGTCGGCGAGCAGTCCGCCGAGGGCGGCGCCGATCGCCATCCCCACGAACCCGATGGACCCGACCCAGGACAGCTCGGTGGGCGAGAGCGACCAGTGGACCGCCAATGCCGCCATGACGAACGAGATGAGGCCGACGTCCATGGCATCGAGTGCCCAGCCCACGCCCGAGCCGAGCAGCAGCTTGCGGTGCTTGCGGGTGAACGGCAGGCCGTCCAGGCGCTCCGTGCGGGTCGTCATGGCGGCCACGCTACTCGGCATCCCTGACATAGCCCGGTGCCAACCCGGGCTGGACATGGACGAATGTCCGAGTAGCCTGGGAGCAGCTGTGTTCCACATCACATCAAGAGGAGTTCCTCGTGAGCATCACCAAGAACGCCGATCGCGCCGATCGCGCCGATCGCGCTGAGAACGCCGAGAAACCCAGCCCGGGCGGGACGGACTTCGACGTCGTCATCCGCGGGGGCACGGTCTTCGACGGCACCGGCGCCCCGGGCGTCCGCGCGGACGTCGGGATCAGGGCCGGTGTCGTGGCGGCGATCAGTCCCGCGCCGCTGCCCGTCTCGCCCGGCACGCGGGTCGTGGAAGCCGAGGGGCGGTGGGTGACGCCCGGGTTCGTGGACACCCACACCCACTACGACGTCGAGCTGCTCGTCTCCCCGGGCCTGGGCGAATCCGTCCGGCACGGGGTGACCACGGTCCTGGTGGGCAACTGCTCCATCTCGGGCGTGTACTCGGGCGCCGTCGACGTCGCCGACCTGTTCAGCCGCGTCGAGGCCCTGCCCCGCGACTCGGTGCTGGCGGCGCTCGAGCAGAAGAAGACCTGGTCGGGCCCGGCGGACTGGCGGCGCACGGTCGAGAACCTGCCGCTGGGGCCCAACGTCGCGTCGTTCCTCGGCCACTCCGACGTCCGCGCCTCGGTGATGGGGTTGGGCCGGGCGACCGACCCCAAGCAGTTTCCCAGCCTCGACGAGTTGCGCAAGATCGACCGCCGCATCAACGCCGCTCTCGACGAAGGCTTCCTGGGCGTGTCCACCATGACCAATCCGTGGGACAAGATGGACGGCGACCGCTACCGCTCGCGGACCCTGCCCTCCACGCACGCCTCGTGGGGCGAGTTCCGGCGGATCAGCCGTCTTCTTCGTCGTCGTGACCGGGTCCTGCAGGGCGTGCCCAACCTCAACACCAAGGTCGACGTGGCCTTCTACGCCGCCACCAGCACCGGGCTGTTCCGCAAGCCCCTGCGTGTCTCGCTGCTGGCCGCCGCCGACACGCTGGCCGAGCCGTGGGTCAACCGCATCTTCCGGCCCATCGCCTTTGCCGCCAACACTCTGGGTAAGGGCAAGTTCGTGTGGCAGCACCTGCCCACGACATTCAAGGTGTGGGCCGACGGGATCGACCTGGTGGTGTTCGAGGAGTTCGGCTCCGGCCGCGAGGCACTGCACCTCGTCGACGAGATGGCCCGCACCGACCTGCTCGAGCAGGAGAGCTACCGGCGCTGGTTCCGCCGCGACTTCGAGAAGCGCTTCAGCCCACGCGTGTGGCACCGGGACTTCGACGACGCGCTCATCGTGGCCTGCCCCGACGAGTCACTGGTCGGCCAGACCGTCGGCGACGTCGCGCGCGCCCGGAAGCTCCACCCGGCGGACGCCTACCTCGACCTGGTGGTGGAGTACGGCACCGACTTCCGGTGGACCACCACCATCGCCAACGCGCGGGAGAAGGTCGCCAACCGGCTGGCGCGGACCCCGGGCGTGACGATCGGTTTCTCCGATGCCGGCGCGCACCTGCGGAACATGGCGTTCTACAACTTCGGGATCCGTCTGCTCGAGCGCGTGCACCGGGCGCAACTCAAGGGCACGCCGTTCCTCACCACCGGGGAGGCCGTGTACAAGCTCACCGGCGAGCTGGCGGATTTCTACCGCCTCGACGCCGGGCGCCTGCAGGTGGGCGCGCGAGCGGATGTGGTGGTCGTCGACCCGTCCGGGCTCGACGGCGAGTCCCTCGAGTACCACGAGGAGGCCATGGACGAGTTCGGCGGGATCCGCCGGATGGTCAACCGCAACGACCGGGCGGTTGCGGCGACGATCATCGGCGGCCACGTGGTGTGGTCCGACGGTCAGTTCGCCCCGGGCTACGGCTCCGAGTTCGCGGCGGGCCGGTTCCTGCCCGCGGGCGAGGCCGTGGCACCGCGCCCGTTGGCGGCGCCACGGCCGGCCGGTCACTCCGTGGGCATCCCGGCGTCCTCCCAGGCGGAGTAGCTGCCCTCGAGCTCGGTGACGTCGTAACCGACGCTGCGCAGTGAGCTGGCGACCACCGAGCTGCGGGTGCCGGACTGGCAGTAGGTGACGATCTTTCCCGAGTCGGGCAGTTCGTCGCGCTCCCACATCACCTGGCCACCGTGCAGCTGGGTGGCGTCGGAAACGTGGCCGTCGGAGTACTCGGAGGTGGCGCGGACGTCGAGCACCATGGCGTGCTCGTGGGACTCCAGGTCCTTCGGGTCCACGGTCTCCGGGCGGAACGTGGGCAGTCCGTCGGTGGAGGTGACGTACCCGCGCGTGGTGTCGACCCCCACCCGGATGACGCGGCGCCGCAGCTCGTCGGCCTCCTCGGCGTCTTCGGCGAGGAAGACCAGGCCGCGGGTGTCGGACTCCGGGTCGATCGCCCAGCCGGCGTAGGTGCCCGCCTGGCCGGCGGGGAGGTTGATGGCGCGGTCGACGGTGCCGTCGTGGACGTCGTCGGCGGGGCGGGGGTCGACGACGACGAGGTCACCGGATTCGATGCCGGAGGCCACCTCCTGGGCAGGCAGCTCGTGCAGCTCCGTCAACGGATTGCCGAGCACGGAGGGGCCGTCCCGGTTCTCGCGCTTCATCCGCCCGAAGTACGCCGGCGCGTCGGGCTGGCCGTCGAGGAGTTCGGAGATGAAGCCCTCCTCGTCGTCGTTCTCCACGTACTCGGGCCACCACGCGAACTTCCGCTCGTAACCCACCGAGCTGGAGGGCAAGGCCCCCAGGGACTTGCCGCAGGCCGAGCCCGCGCCGTGGGCCGGGAACACCTGGACGTGGTCGGGCAGGGTGAGGAAGCGCTCGCGCAGGCTGGCGAACAGCTGCTTGGCGCTGTCGACGCGGGTGTCCTCGTCGTTCGACGCGTTGCCGCCGGTGGTCTCGTCGAGCAGGTCCGGTCGGCCGAGATCGCCGCAGAACACGAAGTCGCCGGTGAGCGCGTAGCCGGGCTCGTCGGCGAACGCGCCGTCGGTGACGAGGAACATGAGGTGCTCGGGCGTGTGGCCGGGGGTGTGCACGGCCTTGAGCTGGACGTTGCCGAGCTCGATGGTGTCGCCGTCGCGGAGCCGCTCGCCCTCGAAGCCATAGCGCCAGTCGTCGCCGCCCTCGTCGGAGAGGTAGACGGTGGCGCCGGTCGCGGCGGCCAGTTCGCGGGTGCCGGACAGGTAGTCGGCGTGGATATGCGTCTCGGTGACCTTGACGATGGTCATGCCGTGCTGGTCGGCCATCTCGAAGTAGGGCCGGAGGTCGCGGCTGGGGTCCACGACGATCGCTTCGCTGCTGCTCTGGCAGCCGATGAAGTAGCTGGCGTGGGCCAGGTCGTAGTCATAGATGCGTTCGAGAAGCATTGTGCTGCGTCCCTTTTCGGTGGGGGAACAGGTACATCAGCCACCGTAAAACCCTGCGGGGTATCTGGCTACCGGTCGGGGACCGTGCCGGGCCGTTCCGGTGCGCACGTCCGGTGGCGCGACGATCTGGTCTGCGCACACTGGATAAGGACCGCACACCCGACGGGAAGGACCCCTGCCGTGCCCGATTCCCACCTGGACGATGACACCCGCGCCGTCCTGCTCGCACCCAACCCCGCCGTCATGGCGACGCTGCGCAAGGACGGCTCCCCGGTCACCGTGCCGACCTGGTACCGGCTGGTCGAGGGCGACCGGATCCACCTCAACCTCGACGCCGGCCGCGTGCGACTGCAGCACCTCCGGCGCGACCCGCGGGTGGCACTGTCCGTCATCGCGTCCGAGGACTGGTACACCCACGCGAGCATCCAGGGGCGGGTCGTGGAGATCGCCGACGACCCGGACCTGTCCGGCATCGACGCCCTGAGCACGCACTACACCGGCGAGCCGTACCCGGTGCGCGACCGCGCCCGCGTGGACGCGTGGGTGGAGATCGACCACGTCCACGTGTGGGGGCAGCTCCGCGAGTCCTGAGCGCGGGTGACCCGCTCGGGGGCGGGCCCGCCGATCGCGTCCGGCGGCCCCCCGCGCGTCCTACGCTGAGGCGACTTCTCGCCCGTCTACGCCCCGGAGCCCTTCATGTCGGACCGCTACCCCCTCGCCGAGCTCAACGACCTGCCCGATGACCTGCGCGAGCGGATCCTCGCCGAGCAGGAGAAGGCCGGGTTCGTGCCCGAGGTGTTCCTGATGTTCGGGCGCCGCCCCGCCGAGTCGCGGGCGTTCTTCGCCTATCACGACGCGTTGATGGAGCGCGAGGGCAACCTGTCCAAGGCGGACAAGGAGATGATCGTGGTGACCATCTCCGGGCAGAACAGCTGCCTGTTCTGCGTGGTGGCGCACGGGGCGATCCTGCGGATCGTCAAGAAGGCGCCGTTGCTCGCCGACCAGCTGGCGGTGAACTACCGCAAGGCCGACCTCACGCCGCGCGAGCGGGCGATCTGCGACTTCGCGACCAAGGTCAACCTGCACTCCGACAAACTGGGCGACGCCGACTTCGCCGCCCTGCACGAGCACGGCCTCGACGACGAGGACGCGTGGGACATCGCCGCGATCACCGGGCTGTTCGGGCTGAGCAACCGGCTGGCCAACGCCACCGACATGCGCCCGAACCCGGAGTTCTACCTCATGGGCCGGGTGTCGCGGCAGAAGTAGTCAGTTCTGCTCGGTGACGACCCCGCAGGCGGCGCGGCTCCCACCGTCGCCGGCGTTGCGCGTCTCCTCGTCGGCCCCCTCGGGCGCGTAGCGCTCGGGAATGTTGGCGAGGTTGTCGGAGTTCTCGTGGACCATCACCGCCGAGCCGTCCTCGTCCAGGAGCAGGTCGCGGTCCAGGCGGTCGGTGAGCGTGACGATCCGGGCCGTGCCGTCCTCGGTCACGTAGAGGGTCGGCAGGTCCCCGGCGTGCTCGGGGTGGCCGGCTTCGCCGCCGGGTCCGGCCAGGTGGCCGCCGGCGGAGAGGAACGCGCCCCGCTCGCCCGGCTGGGTGGGGTTCTCACTGTCGGGCTCGCATAGGCCCGCGCCGTGGATGTGCAGGCCGTGAAAGCCGGGCTCCAGATCGGTCGCGTTGACCGTGATGAGCGTGCCGCCATCGGCCTCCGCGAACTCGGCCATACCCCGCGATTCACCCTCGGGGTTCACCAGCTCGGCGGTCGCGATCGCTTGGCCGCCGGCGTTCTGACCGGACGTCTGCGCGGTGGTGTCGGAGGTACTGGTCTCGGACGTATTGCCCGCGCCGTCCTGTGGCGTGACGTCACCCCCCGCCGCTGGAGAGTCCTCTCCGGTGCCGCATGAGGCCAGCAGGAGCGCGGCGGCGGACAGGGCCACGAAGGTCGAACTCCTCCGGGCGCGGCGGGCGGTGGACACGGTGCGTGCGGTCATCAAGAACCTCCTCGGACGGCGTCGTGAGGGTGACGGTACCGAGACGGACCCGACGTGCAACCGCGTATGCGGCAGGCGTTTTCGCTGGCAAATCACACACCGGTGGCTCCTACCACAAAGTAAGAAGTCACTTGCACTCCTTACTCAGCTGCCGTTCACCTCGCAGCCGCGCTAACGGACCGACGTCCTGATGCCGAGCTCGAGCGGGCAGACCAGCGCCTCCGAGACCCGTTGCGCTGGTCACTATCTCGCGGGGCGCAGGCCCGCGAACACGGCAAATGCGCGCCTCCTATGAAGTTCATCACGCAAACATATCTGAACGCTTGCACAACCTGAGAAGCGGGTGCATACTCTTCTCAGCCCCATCACAGACTGTTCCGACAGCCGAGGGGCGCCCCTCCCCCTCGAGCCACCGGCTCAATCCCTCGCAAGAAAGGGTTCAACATGAACCAGGTTTATGCCCTCATGGTCACCTTCCAGGCGTTCCTCGATGACCGCTTCGAGAACCGCAAGGACCGCGGCGCTACCGCTGTCGAGTACGGCCTGATGGTCGGGCTCATTGCCGTCGTGATCATTGCCGCCGTGATCGCTCTCGGCGACAACCTCAACGAGATGTTCACGGGCGTAAACGACGCGCTGCCCGTTGGCGAGGGCGAGGGCGAGGCCGGTCTGTAAGCCGTAGGAAACTGCGCCGGCGCGGCGGTCAACCCTCCGCCGCGCCGGCGCCCCATGACCGGCCGCGTTCCTTCTCGTCCCAGCTCATAACCTGATCCCCCCTCCCCCCCCTCAGGCGCCGCAATGTTCACGCCCTCACGTGACCGCGGAGCAGCAGCAGTGGAATTCGCGCTCGTACTGCCGATACTCCTGCTTCTTGTCCTCGGCATCCTCGAATTCGGTCGCGCGTACCACGTGCAGACCACCCTCTCTAACGCTGCGCGCGACGGCGTCCGAGTCATGGCACTACAGGACAGCACCACTGCCGCCATCTCGGCGACTGAGCTGTCCGCTCAACCCCTAGACCTTTCTGCCGCACGAATTGTCGTTACCCCTACTGCCGGCTGCTCGTCGGCGCTGACCGGCGCCGGGCTCGCCTCGGTCACGATCGAGTACCCGTTCTCTCTGGTCTCGGGATTCCTTCCCATCGACGACTTCACCCTCACTGGGAAGGGGACCATGCGATGCTTCGGTTAGACGAAGATCGTGGAGCGATCGCGGTGTTCATCGCGATCCTCCTCGTTCCTCTCCTCGGCTTCGCCGCCATTTCCCTCGACATAGCGGCGACCCATGCCGAAAGACAACAGCTTCAGACCGGCGCGGACGCAGCTGCGCTCGCGATCGCCCAGGACTGCGCCCGCAAGAACTGCGGTGCGCCGGCCGAGACTGCGCAATCGCTGGCGACGCTCAACAGCAACTCAGCGGCCGCAGTGGCGGACGTCGACCCGATTCCCACCGAGGCATCCGGGCGAGTCACCGTTCGCACGTCCGCGGTCCGACAGCATTGGTTTGCGCCGGTCCTGGGTGTCGACTCGACCGAGCTCGCGACGTCCGCCACTGCTGGCTGGGGTTCCCCGACGGGCGGCACATCGGCTCTTCCGATGATCTTCTCTCTCTGCGATTTCAACAAGTACTCGGTGGACGGGCGGCCATCGGGTCGAGAGCAGGTGATCATCACCACGCCGGCGGGCACGTGCACCGACTCGGTGGACGGTTCCCCCACCTACCTCCCGGGCGGCTTCGGCTGGTTGGAGACCGACGTCAAGAAGAGCTGCAACGCCACCACGCGGATCGGCACCCGAGCCGAGAGCGAACCGGGCAATACGGCAAAGCACTGCGATCTCTCGACTATCCGCGACCGAACGATCCTCGTGCCGATCTTCGACGACGCCGACCCGGATGAGAAGGGCGGCCAGGGAAGAGGCGCCTGGTACATGGTGTACGGCTACGCGGCGTTCACGGTGACCGGATACCACTTCTCCGGCCAGAGCTGGAACCCACCTTGCCGCGGCAATGAGCGGTGCATCAGCGGTTACTTCACCACCGTGCTCCAAGAAGACCCCGACTTCGACTACGGACCGGGTGGCCCCGATCTGGGCGCCGCCGCCGTCGTCCTACTACCCGACTAGTGAGAGCCCAATGAACCGACGTCTCGTCTCCGCCATCGCGGCCGGCGTACTCGCGATCCTCGGCGCAGTGCTGCTCGTCAGCTACGTTAACAATGCCGACAGTCGCGCAATGGCGAACATGGACCCCGTTGAAGTGCTGGTCGTGTCCGCACCCATCACCCAAGGGACACCTGCTGAAGAGATCGCTGCATCGGTGACCACCGAGCGGCTGCCCAAAGCTGCGGTAGGGCCCGGTCCCATCCGGTCGCTCGCGGAGGTGGCCGGCCGTGTCGCCGCGGCCGACCTGCAGCCCGGCGAACAGGTCTTGGGCGCCCGGTTCGTCACCCGACAGTCGCTGGAGCGGTTCGGCGGCATCCCAGTGCCCGAGGGGTATCACTCGGTCACCATTGCGCTCGATGCGCCGCGCATCGTCGGCGGCACGATCACCCCCGGTGACACCGTTGGAGTCTTCGTGACCCTCGGTGACGGGACGACCCGCCTCATTCTCCGGAAAATCCTCGTGACCCGCGTCCAAGGCGGCCTCGGTGCGACTCAACCGAACGAAGGGGTCGAGAACCCCGACGCTGCACCGGTGCCGGACGGTGGTGCCATGATCACGATGGCATTGACCACCGATCAGTCGCTGACCGTAGTCCACGCTGCAGAACACTCAAGTATCTGGCTTTCCCTTGAGGACTCGACCGTGCCTCAGGACGGCACCCCCAAGACCGATTTCAGGGACTTCGCCTCATGAGCCGCATACTGATCGCCACCGATTCCCCCGATCTTCGCGGGAGGGTCGCCACCGCCACCGGCGAGCCGATCTCGGTGATCGCCGGGAGCCCCCTGCCAACTGGCCCGTCACAGCTGTTCCAGCAGCTCGGGCCGGGCGTCGCCATCCCCCAGGTCGTCGTGATTGACGTCGCTGCCGGCCGCAACGAGGCACTAGGGCTCTCGTCCCGCCTCGCCGCCGAGTGCCCCGGCATGGCCGTGGTGCTGGTGAGCGAGCACCCCGACACGTTCGCCCTGGCCGCTCTCCGAGCGGGCGCCTGCGACGTGGTGCATCCCGAAGCCGAGGTCGGCGAGCTCGCCGCGGTGCTCGGTCGGGCCGCCCAGGTCGCCGCCTCGACCGCACCTCAGGGTCCGGGCGACCCCGCCATGAACGGCAGCGCCAGCACGCGGGGCCGCGTCATCAGCGTTGTCTCCCCTAAGGGCGGAGTGGGCAAGACGACCGTCGCCACCAACCTCGCGGTCGGCCTCGCCCGGACAGCCCCTCTCTCAACAGTGATTGTTGACCTCGACGTGCAGTTCGGCGACGTGGCCAGCGCCCTCAACCTGGACCCCGAGCACACCCTCCTCGACGTGGTCCGCGGCCCGGCCGTCCAGGACTCCATGGTGCTCAAGACCTTCCTCACCCAGCACCAGACCGGCCTCTACGCCGTGTGCGGGCCGACCTCGCCCGCCGACGCCGACGACATCACCGCCGCCGACGTGGCCCAGCTCCTGCAGACCCTTGCCTCGGAATTCCGGTACGTCGTGGTGGACACCGCTCCCGGACTCGACGACCACGCCCTCGCCGCGATCGACCAGGCCGACGAACTGGTCACGCTGACCAGCCTCGACGTGCCCGGAGTGCGCGGGCTGCGCAAGGAACTGAACATCCTGCGCGACCTGGGACTGAATCTCGAGAAGCGGCACGTCGTGGTGAACTTCGCCGACCCCCGCAGCGGGCTCACCAAGGCCGACGTCGAAGCCACCATCGGCACCGGCGTCGATCTGGTGCTCCCCCGCAGCAAGGCGGTTCCCGTGTCGGTCAACCAGGGAGTCCCCCTCCTGCAGAGCGACGGCCGCGATGCGATGGCCAAGCAGCTGCGCAAGCTGGTCGACAGGTTCACCCCGGCGCCCATGCGCCCCACCGCGACCGCCGTGCTGACCGCCGAGGGTGGTCGGCACCGACTCCGCCGGAAGCGAGTGAAGGCATGAGCCTGTCCGAACGCCTCCGCGCGGCCCGCGTCGCCCCGGGAGCCACCGGCACCGACGCGCCCGCGTCCGACGCCGCATCGTCGGCCTCCGCCGCGCCACCATCCACGCCGACCGTGGTCGCCCCGACGGGGACGACGACGAAGCCGGCCACTGCCACCAACACTCCGTCCACGAAGACCGCGGGGAGCACACCCGCCGACGATCCCACTGTCGATCCGCTGGTCGCCCTCAAGGAGCGCGCAGCCAGCGCCCTGTTCGAGCGCATCGGTGCTCGCCTGAACAACCCGTCGCTCACCGAGGAGCAGCTCCACGCCATGGTGCGGAGCGAGCTCAACAAGGTCGTCGAAGACGAGACCGTCCCACTCACCAGCGACCAGCGCGTGCGCCTCATCACCGACGTGCAGGCCGACGTGCTGGGTCACGGCCCGCTCGAGAAGATGCTCGACGACCCGGAGATCACCGAGATCATGGTCAACGGCCCCGACATGATCTTCGTCGAGCGCGCAGGCCAGCTCACCCGCCATCCCTCCAGGTTCGCTTCAGAGGAGCACCTCCGTCAGGTCATCGAGCGGATCGTCTCCCGCATCGGCCGCCGCGTCGACGAGTCGTCCCCGCTGGTCGACGCCCGACTCGCCGACGGCTCGCGCGTCAACGCCGTTATCCCGCCGCTGGCCGTTAACGGCTCCTCGCTGACCATCCGGAAGTTCTCCAAGGATCCGTTCAAGGTCCACGACCTCATCCGGTTCGGCACCCTCACCCCGGAGATGTCCGAACTGCTGCAGGCCTGCGTGGAGGCGCGGCTCAACATCATCGTCTCCGGAGGCACCGGCTCCGGCAAGACCACTCTGCTCAACGTCCTGTCCTCGTACATCCCCGAGGGCGAGCGGATCGTCACCATCGAGGACGCCGTGGAGTTGCAGCTCCAACAGGATCACGTGGTCCGTCTCGAGTCCCGCCCGGCCAACATCGAAGGACGCGGCGAGATCACCATCCGCGAACTCGTGCGCAACTCCCTCCGCATGCGGCCCGACCGCATCGTCGTCGGCGAGGTCCGCGGCGGGGAGACGCTCGACATGCTCCAGGCCATGAACACCGGTCACGACGGCTCGCTCTCCACCGTCCACTCTAATTCGCCACGTGACGCCATCGCCCGACTGGAGACCCTTGTCCTCATGGCCGGCATGGACCTTCCCCTGCGCGCCATCCGCGAGCAGATCGCCTCCGCCGTCGACGTGATCATCCAGCTCACCCGGCTCCGCGACGGCACCCGCCGCGTCACCGCCGTCACCGAGGTCCAGGGCATGGAAGGCCAGACCGTCACCCTGCAGGACGCCTTCCTCTTCGACTACTCCGCCGGCCTCGGCCCCGACGGCAAGTTCCTCGGCAAGCCCCAGGCCACCGGCGTCCGGCCTCGCTTCACCGACCGGTTCAACGAACTCGGCATCACCCTGTCCCCACGGGTGTTCGGCGCGACCACCGAGAACCCCGGATCCATCCGATGAGCCAGACGCTGCTGTCCCCCGCGGGGTTCGCGATCGCCGCCCTCACGCTCGCGCTGCTCACGGGCGGCTACCTCATCCTCTCTCCCGCGCCGGGGCGGATTCCCCGGGAACGCCGACGGCCCGGCATGGCCGAAGGACCCGGACCGATCAGCCGCGCGGCCACCGCCGCCACCGAGGCAATCGATTCCCTCCTGCGCCGCCGCGGGACCACCGGAGCCGGCCAGCTCGAACGCGCCGGAGTCCGCATGGGGCTCCAGGACTACGTCTTCCTCGTCGTCGTCGCCTCGATCGTCGCGTTCGCCCTCGGCCTCATCCTCGTCGGTCCGCTGATGGGCACGTTCCTGGCCCTTCTCGCGCCCGCAGGTGGCTACGCCCTTCTACAGATTCTCGCTTCTCGCCGTCGCGCCAAGTTCGCCGACCAACTCGACGATTCCCTGCAGCTCATGTCCAGCAGCCTGCGCGCCGGACACTCCATGCTGCAGGCGCTGGCCTCCGTCGCACGCGAAGCCGAACAACCTACGTCCGAGGAGTTCGCGCGGATCATCAACGAGACCCGCGTCGGCCGCGACCTCGGCCCCGCCCTCGAGGAGACCGCCAACCGGATGGGCAGCCAGGACTTCGTGTGGGTCACCCAGGCCATCGCGATCAACCGCGAGGTCGGCGGCAACCTCGCCGAGGTTCTCGACGCCGTGGGCCACACCATCCGCGAACGCAACCAGATCCGCCGGCAGGTGGCAGCGCTCGCCGCCGAAGGGAAGCTGTCGGCGTACGTCCTCATGGCGCTGCCGTTCGGCATCGGCGGGTTCCTGTTTATCTCCAACCCGTCCTACATCGGCGTGCTCACCCAGAGCCCGCTCGGCTGGGGGATGATCGCGGCCGGCGTCGTGATGCTGACCATCGGCGGCATCTGGCTGAGCAAGGTCGTCCGTATTAAGTTCTGACAGGGTCGGCCCCTCCCTCAGGGCCGCCCCTCCTCCCCCTACCCTCTCGCCCCTCGAAAGGAGCCCCGCGTGAGTTCACTGCCCGCCGCGGTGGCCGTGTTCGTCCTCACCGCGTCGATGTTCATGCTTGCCTTCGCGGTATTCGCCGGCCGTGACACCGTCCGCGCGCGCACCGTCGCCAACCTCCGCCGGGGGATCGACGAGGGATACGCCGCTGCACCCGTGGACCTCACGGGGGTCGACGACGACGACTCCCGCAGTCGCCTGTACGAGTTCGCCCGCCGACTCACGCCGGCAGGCACCATCCGCAGGCTCGAGAGGCTGACCATCCGTGCTGGCCGACCCACGGGCTGGTCACTCCAGCGGCTGGTGGTCGCCAAGGTCGTCCTGCCGCTCGTCGTGATCCTGCTGGGCCTCATGCTGTTCCGCGCCAGACCGGAGCCGCTCCTTCTGCTTCTTGTCCTGGGCACGACGGCGGTCTGCTACTTCCTGCCCGAGCTGCTCCTGAGCAGCCGCAGCCAGGAGCGCAACGACGAGATCCAGCTCGAACTGGCCGACACCCTCGACCAGATGACCATCGCGGTCGAAGCCGGCCTCGGCTTCGACGCCGCCATGGCCCGCGCCGGCCGCAACGGCACCGGCCCGCTGGCGCAGGAGCTCATCCGCACCCTGCAGGAGATCCAGGTGGGCCAGCTACGCCGCACTGCCTACGAGTCGCTTGCCCTGCGGACCGATGTGCCCGACCTGCGGCGCTTCGTCCGGGCGATCATCCAGGCCGACGCCTACGGCATCTCCGTTGCCGATGTCCTGCGCACCCAGGCGAGCGAAATGCGAGTCAAGCGTCGCCAGCGCGCAGAGGAAAAGGCTCAGCAGGTGCCCGTCAAGGTGATCTTCCCGCTCCTGACGTGCATCCTGCCCGTATTGTTCATCGTGCTGCTCGGACCGACCGTGATCAACATGATGGAGGCGTTCTCCTGACATGCTCTCTGTGATCGCCGTGGCGTCGGCCGTCGTATCCGGCGGGGTTGCGGCGGCGCTCGGGCGGTGGATGCGCTCCCTCGCCGAATCCGATTCCCGGTGGCTGCGCAGTGGACTGCACGTGGTGCTGGCGGCGGCCGGCGGGTTCGGCGCCGCGTACCTGGCTCTGGGGTGGGCCGACCTAGTGACGTTCGCCGCGCTCGCCGTGGGGTGCGCGCTCCTGATCGCTATCGACCTCGCGGTCTTCCGAATGCCCGACAAGATCGTCCTGCCCCTGTACCCCATGGTGTTCGGCGGTCTTACAGTGACGGCCGCGATGTTCGATGTCTGGGGTTCGCTCGGTCGGGCTGCCGCCGCCGCGGCCGCGCTGCTCGCGTTCTATTTCGTGCTGGCGCTCATCAATCCGTCCGGTCTCGGCCTGGGGGACGTCAAACTCTCCGGCGTGCTCGGCGCGTTCCTCGGCTGGTTCGGCTGGCCCGCCGTGGTCGCCGGGACGTTGGCCGCGTTCGTCATCAACGCCACCGTCGCACTCGTGCTGCTGGCCGCGGGTCGGGTGGGGGCCAAGAGCGGTATCGCGTTCGGCCCGGCCATGGTGATTGGCGCGGTCGTCGGCGCCGCCTACTGGGCCGTGCGCTCTGCGGCGTTGGCAGGCTGAGCCGCCCCGCGCGGCTGCCGCTTGCCGACCGTGAGTCTCCGGACGAGTGCGACCACGACCACCACGACCGACGCGATCGACGCCGTCCACACCAGCGCGGCCGATTCGTGCTCGCCCGAGGTGCGGCCGTACGCGACCCACGCCAGTCCCCAGGCCGTCGCCAGCGCCGGCGGTATGCGCCCGCCACTGATAAGCGCGGTCGCCACGCCGACAGCCGCGGCCACGACGATGCCGACGATCCCGAACGGCACCCCGGTCACCACCTCGACGCCTTCGCTCGCGATCCACGCGTAGGTATTGGCGAAGAACGCCACCGACGCCCAGCCCAGGTACAGCCCGAACGTGCCGTCGGTGACCACGGTCTCGACCACCCCGCCGATGCGCGGCGCGCCGAGAATGAACATGATGCGGATCAACACCGCCAGCAGCAGCACGATCACGATCACCGAGCCCAGGATCAGCTCGAGTTGCACCGCCCAGACCCACGCGGCGTTGAGCAACACAGAGGCCAGAGCCCACGGCCGCAGCGCCGCCTGCCGAGCGGAGCGCCGCGCCACCGGGGTCAGCTGCCAGATCGCGTACGCGGTGAGCCCGAGATAGATCACGCTCCAGATGCTGAACGCCGACCCGGCGGGAGCCACTGGCGTCGCGTCGGCGGACAGGACACCGCCGGCGGCCTCGGCGATCGGCGTCCCGCCCAGCGCTCCGCTGCCGATGAACGCCGCGACGATCGCGGCGGCGGTCCCCAGCAGGGTGATGATGGGCAGCGCCCAGCCGGTGGGGGCGCCCAGCTC
>NZ_JAALDN010000059.1 GCF_014144855.1 Dietzia maris
GAAGGCTCCGTACATAGAGAATGGCGTCTTGCCCGGCGCGCTCGCGGGGAGTCGCATCCACTTCGATGAGCGATGCGCCCGGTGCGCGACCACGGGGAGGTCGACAACCGCACGGCCCGAGGCAAGAGTGGTGCGGGCCGTCCGAGGACCACCCTACGCGTAGCGGGCCCCACACCCCAGCCCCGCGGCCCGGGTGTGACGAGGGCATCACGATCGCCTCCCCGTGGTGGCACGATACGAGGCGTGCGAATAGACCTGTCCCTGCTGCGTCGACCGGAACTGGGGTCTGTGCTTCTCGGCCGGGAGGAGGAGTCCGCCCGCCTGCGCGCGTGGCGCGTCCGGATCCTGCTGCTCCTGACCCTGCTCGCCTCCAACCTGGTGGGCGTCGCGGTGGCCGTGGTGCTGGTCTTCTTCGTGCTGCCGGGCCCGGCGGTGCTGTCGCGGGAGTTCCTCGTCCCCTCGGTGATCGTGGTGCCCGTCTACGTGACGATGGCGGTCATCGTGGGCACGATCTGGGTCACCGGTGCGGTCTACCGCCGCGTCCGGTGGTTCCTCGACGGCCGCGAGCCCACCGACCGTGACCGCGCCCGGACCCTGCGCCTGCCCGCCCGCATCACCCTCATCCAGGCCTTCCTGTGGCTGCTCGGCGTCGCGGTCGTCACCCCCGCGTACGGCCTGGTCGACCCCACGTCGATCCCGGTGGTCGGGTTCACCATCTCCTTCGCCGGCATGGTCGTGTGCGGCGCCGCGTTCCTGCTCGCCGACTTCGGCCTGCGGCCCGTGGCGGCGGTCGCACTGTCCACGGGCCGCGCCCCGCGGGCTCGGTTCCTCGGCGCCATGACGCGGCTCCGGGTGGCGTGGGCCCTGGGTAGCGGGGTGCCCGTCACGGGCCTGATCATCGTCGCGATCTACACACTCGCGGGCCGTGCCCTGTCGCTGGAACGCCTCGCCGTCGTCGTCATCGTCCTGGGTGCCACGTCCCTCCTGGCCGGGTTCCTCCTCATCTCCCTCGCGACGGGGTCGATGATCGCCCCGCTGCGCAGCGTCCGGTGGGCGATGCAGGACATCAGCGACGGCACGCTCTCTCGGCGCGTGGTGGTCTATGACGCCACGGAGCTCGGTGAGCTGCAGCGCGGGTTCAACGAGATGGCCTCGGGGCTGCAGGAGCGCGAACGGCTGCGCGACCTGTTCGGTCGACACGTCGGGCGCGAGGTTGCCGAGGCCGCGGAGCTCGACGATCCCGAGCTGGGCGGGCGCGACTCGCGCGTGGGCGTGGTGTTCGTCGACCTCATCGGCTCGACCGAGATGGCCGTGCGGTCCGAGGCCGGCGAGGTGGTGGACGTGCTCAACCGGTTCTTCTCCGTGGTCGTGGAGACCGTGGAGGAGTACGACGGCATCGTCGACAGTTTCCTCGGCGATGCCGCGCTCGTCGTGTTCGGCGCGCCCCGGTCGATGGCGGACCCGGCGACCGCGACCCTGGCCTGCGCGCGGGTGCTGGCCGAGCGCCTGCCCGCG
>NZ_JAALDN010000005.1 GCF_014144855.1 Dietzia maris
GGACATCGTCACCCGGACGGTGACCGCCCGACAACAGCCCAGGGCGCTGGCGATGATCACCACCGGTACGGGCGTCGGGCTGATCGCCCTGCGGTCGTCTACTTCGCCGTCGTCATCATCTACTTCACCTACGCCTCCGACGTCCTCGACCGCACGGACCTGCCGGAGCTCGCCGTCCCGGCGGCCTACGTCCTGATCGGTGCCAGCGGCTTGACGGCACTGGCGACCGGCGCCATGGCGCAACGGTGGGGCAGTGCCCGGGTCGCGGCGATGTGCTGGTGATCGTCGCGGTCTCGTTGGCGCTGCTGGGTCAGGCGGGGAACTCCCTGGTCGCGACGGTGATCTCCGCCGGCGTCTTCGGTGTGGGGTACATGACCGGTTCGGCGGTCCTCGCCGTGTGGACGGCGGAACTGGCCCCCGATCGCGCGGGGGCGGCGTTCACGGCGTGCCTGGTGGTGGGCGCCGTGAGCTCCGTGATCGCGCCGGCGCTCGCCGGGGCCGTCATACCGTCCCTGGGCCTCGGTGCACTACTGCTCGCCTCCGCCGCGGTCTCGGGGGTCAGCGGTGTCGTGGGGCTCCGGGCCCCCGGAGCCCCACGACGGTCGCCCGCGACCGCCGAGTGACCACCGGAATGTGCGATTCCGATGTGGGCCGGGTACCGGTCCGCGAGTGTGGCGGGTATGCGGGATGCGCACGAGATCATGGACCTGTTCGACCCCTCGAGGACATCGCCGGGAATCGAGCGGGTGGGGGACTCGGGCTTCTACGCCGTCCGGTCATGGGACCTGATCGTGGAGGCCGCGAGCAGGGTCGAGGACTTCTCGTCCAACCTCATCGCGACGATGGTGGTGGGCCCCGGTGGGGAGGTGACCGAGTTCCCCGTCGCCGAACTCGGATCCCCCGTCCACGCGCTGGCGACCGCTGACGGGTAGGTGCACCGGGCCCACCGGAGCGTGGTCACGTCGTCCCTCTCCCCGCGCACATTGCGAGCCTGGCGGCCCTTCGTCGACCGCCGACTGCGCGAACTGTGGGCGGACGGCTGGCGAGACGGCGGGATCGACTGGGTGGCGGACATCGCCGAGCGTCTCCCGCCCGCCGTCATCGCGGAACTCATGGGGCTGCCGCCACAGGATGCCGACCGCCTGTGGGAGTGGGCGTTCGCCAGCACGAGGATGTTGGACGGGATGGTCACGGCCGACGAGCTCGACGACTCGCTCCGGTCGGGAGGGGAGCTGGTCGACCACCTCTCGGCCGCTTTGACCGGGGCGGAGGCCGGGCAGGGCGCCTCGGTGCTCGGGGCACTCGCCCGTGAGCTGGAGCGCGGCGAGATCTCCCACGACGCCGCGGTGCAGGTCCTCGTCCAGCTCGTGGCGGCCGGGATCGAATCCACCGTGGGCCACCTGGGCACGCTGGCGTGGCGCCTGGGGCAGCACCCCGAGCACCTCGACACACTCCGGTCGGACCCGGGGCGCCGCTCGCCGTTCATCGAGGAGACCCTCAGAACGGATGCGCCCTTCCGGGGGCACTACCGCCACGTCACCACGGACACCGAACTCCGTGGGACCGCTCTCGCCGCGGGCACCCACCTTTTCCTCCTCTGGGGAAGCGCCAACCGGGACCCCCGCCGGTTCGGTGACCCGGACCGGTTCAGACCGGACCGCGATGAGGGCTCGCACCTGTCGTTCGGGCGCGGCATCCACTTCTGCCTGGGTGCGGCCCTGGCGCGCGTGGAATCCCGCGCCGCACTCGACTTCCTCCTCGATCTCGGCGGGGACCTCGAGATCGACGTATCGCAGACACGATGGCATCAGAGTCTTCTGGTCCGTCGCCTCCGGAGCCTCCGACTCTCCGTGTGAACCGGAGGTCCTCGGCGAACGGGCCCGGCGAGGGCGCTCAGACGTCGCGGGTCACCCCTTCCGTCGGGCCCTCCTCGTCCGCTCCGCGCGCCCCCGCCGCGACGCGCTGTCCTCGCGCTTGTCTGCGCCCCCGCAGCACGCCGAGTTCATAGGTGGCCAGCACGATGAGCCACAGGGCCGTGATGGGGATGACGAACCAGAGCATGGCGGCGCTGAACGGATCCAACGCGTCGTGGTCGGCCGCCTGCAGCACCACGTAGACGACGTACGCGGCGTAGAAGCCGGTGAAGAGCAGTCCCTCCCACCGCTTGATCGCCATACCGGTGAAGGCGATCGGGAGCAGGGCCAGCGAGACGGCGAGCATGATCGGCAGGTCGAAGCGGACGGCCCCGGGGGCGACGTCGATGGGCGTGATGAGCGAGGTCATCCCGAGAACGGCACCGATGTTGAACATGTTGCTACCGACGATGTTGCCGATGGCCAGGTCCCGTTCGCCGCGGATCGCCGCCACCACGCTCGTGGCGAGCTCCGGCAGCGACGTCCCGACCGCCACCACCGTGAGACCGATGACCAGGTCACTCATTCCCCATGCCGACGCGAGATCACTCGCCGCCGCGACGAGTAGTCGCGCGCCGACCACCAGCAGAGCCACACCGACGACCACGAAGACGCTGCTGACCAGAACCGGGTGTGACGACGCGACGCCGGACGACCGCGTCTCGCCGGCACTGGCGCCACCTGCGGCGGCATCACCCGCGCCGTCGACGGCGGCGTCGCCACCACCGGCGCCGTCAGCGACCGGGTCCTCCGGTGCCGCGGCGGCCCGGCCTCCATCCTGCTTGCGCGAGATGACGATCGTCGCCACCACATACGCCACGAGGCCGGCGAACAACAGCAGACCGTCGAGGAAGCTGATCGTGCCGTCGAGTGCCACCAGCAGCGCGACCAGCGAGAACAGCACCATGATGGGGATGTCGACCCGCACGATCCGGGACGTCGCCACCAGCGGGGCAACGATCGCTGTCAGACCCAGGATGAGCAGGATGTTCGCGATGTTGCTGCCCACCACGTTGCCGACGGCCAACCCCGGGTACCCGCTCAGCGCGGCGTCGACGCTCACCGCGAACTCCGGCGCGGAGGTCGCGAAGGCGACGACGGTGAGTCCCACCACCAGCGGGGAGATCCCGAGGGTCGTGGCCAGACCACCGGCGCCTCGCACCAGCACTTCGCCGCCGCCGATGAGCAGGACGAATCCCACCGCGAGGGCGAGCACCGTGAGGGCGCTCATGACGGGTCCGACCGGATCGTGGTGAACCCCGGCCCGGCCGACGGTGACGGTCTCGTTGAATTACCCATGGGTCGATGATCCCGTGCCGGACTCCGGTATGTCGATGCGCGGGCGGCGACCTCCCCGGACATCACACCCAGCCGGACATCACACCCAGCCGCACATCACACCTAGCCGGATGTGGCCACGGCCAGGGGCAGGACGGCGGGGACCCCGGAGGAGCGGAGATGCCGGGCCGCCTCGGTGATCGTCCACCCCGTCCCGAGCAGGTCGGTGACCAGGAGGACGGGGCCCTCGGACGGCGTCGACGGGCCGGAGAACGTGCCCCACAACTGAGCCACGCGGTACGCGGAGTTCTGGGCCGTCACCGCGGGCAGGGCCGGATCGCGGGAGATCTCCCCGAGGTGTTCCATGCGACCCATCTGAGCCAGGGCATGCGCGAGAGTGGTGACCAGCTGCGGGTGCTCGCCGGTGAGGAGGGCGGCCACGCCGGTGGGCCGGTCGGCCCAGCCCCACTCGCGGAGGACGGGAATACACGCGCGGGCGAGCCATTCCGGGGCGTCCTGGTCGGGCTCGGCGAGCAGAGCGCGCAGCTTCTGGCCCAGGCCGAGATCGGTCAGGCGGGCCAGAGCCCGGCCCTCGGCGGGGCCGTCGGCGATCTTGCCCTTGAGCGGGACGTCGAGCTTGGCGAGGCCGGTCGGCCACTGGCGGCGGGGCGGCAGGACCACGCCGGGCCGTTCGAGGGCGTCGCGGGCGCGGGTCAGGGCGCCGGAGTCGACGTCCGTGGTGCGGCGCTGGCCCGTGCAGTTGTCGCAGCGACCGCAACCGCCGGAGGCCGGGTCGAGGGTGGAGTCGTCGAGCTGGCCGCGGAGGAACTCCATGCGGCAGGACACGGTGCGCTGGTATTCCAACATCGCCTGCTGCTCGGACTGCCGTGCCTCCGCCAGCCCCGCGTACCGCTCGGCGTCGTAGTGCCACGGCCGCCCGGTGGCCACCCAGCCACCCCGGACGCGCTGGACCGCGCCGTCGACGTCGAGGACCTTGAGCACCATCTCGAGCCGGTTGCGGCCGAGGTCGACGGCGGGTTCGAGCGCCTGCGTGCTCTGCGGTCGATCGGGCTCCAGCGCGTCGAGGACCCGCCGCACCACGTCCTCGGGCGGGAACGCCAGGGAGGCGAAGTGGTTCCAGATCGCGCGGTCCTCGGGCCCGGGAAGCAGGACCACCTCGGCGCGGTCGGCGGCACGTCCGGCGCGGCCGATCTGCTGGTAGTACGAGATGGGGGAGGGTGGGGCACCCAGGTGGACCACGAAGCCCAGGTCCGGCTTGTCGAAGCCCATGCCCAGCGCGGAGGTGGCGACCAGGGCCTTGACCTCGTTGTCGAGCAGCGCGCGCTCCAGCTCCTCGCGTTCACCGGCGTCGGTGCGGCCGGTGTAGGAGCTGACCCGGTGCCCGGCCGAGGTGAGTAGTTCGGCCATGTCCTCGGCCGCCGCGACGGTGAGGCTGTAGATGATGCCGCTGCCCGGCAGCGACTCGAGGTTCTCCACGAGCCAGGCGGCGCGCTTCTCCGAGTCGTCGATAGCCACCACCGACAGCCGCAGCGACTCGCGGTCCAGTCCGCCTCGCAGGACGAGGGTGTCCTCCGAGGCGGACTCACCGACCCCGAGCTGCTGCGCGACATCGCGGACCACCCGGTCGTTGGCCGTGGCCGTGGTGGCCAGGACCGGCACGCCGTGGGGCAGATCGGCGAGCAGGGTGCGGATACGCCGGTAGTCCGGCCGGAAGTCGTGACCCCAGTCCGAGACGCAGTGGGCCTCGTCCACCACCACGAGGCCGGCGTCCGCCGCGAGCGCGGGCAGGACCGTGTCCCGGAAGTCGGGGTTGTTGAGACGCTCCGGGCTCACCAGCAGCACGTCGACCTCACCGGCCCGGACCGCCGAGCGGACCTCGTCCCACTCGGTCATGTTGGCCGAGTTGATGGTGGCCGCCCGCACCCCGGCCCGGGCGGCGGCCTCGACCTGGTTCCGCATGAGTGCGAGCAACGGCGAGACGATCACGGTGGGGCCCGACCCCAGCTCGCGGAGCAACCGGGCGGCGATGAAGTACACCGCCGACTTGCCCCAGCCGGTGCGCTGGACCACCAGCGCGCGTCGCCGGTCCGCCACCAGGGCCTCGATGGCGACCCACTGGTCCTCGCGCAGGACGGCGCCCGGGCCGGCGAGGGCGCTGAGCAGTTCGTCGGCGCGGGCCCGGAGGGCGGCCCGGTCCCCGGTGGCCGGGTCGTCGGAAGTGGGACGGTCCGCTGTCGAGGTCATG
>NZ_JAALDN010000060.1 GCF_014144855.1 Dietzia maris
CGCGCGGGGGTGCCGGGTCAGTCCCGGCGGCCCCTCGTGGCGGCCTTGGCCGCCCTCTCGCGGCGCTCTGCGCGCTGCTGCCGCTCCTGAGACCGCCGCTCCGCCCGGTTCGCGGAGGCACCCTCGTCGACCAGCTCCGGGTCGCCACTCTCCGACGGGCCGGAGAACTGCATCTGGTCCGCACTCACATCCCGGCCGGTACCGGCGGCCCGGAGGATCGGGTTGGCGCCGGCGAGTGCCGCCGCCTGCGACGCGGAGGGACCGGCCATCGCCTTCTGCTGCTGGTTGGCCTCGACCTTGACGTTGAAGAGGAACGCCACCGTCTCTTCACGGACGCCGTCCATCATCACCGAGAACATGTCGTAGCCCTCGCGCTGGTACTCGACGAGCGGGTCACGCTGGGCCATCGCCCGGAGGCCGATGCCCTCCTTGAGGTAGTCCATCTCGTAGAGGTGCTCGCGCCACTTCCGGTCGAGGACCTGTAGCATGACCGACCGCTCGAGCTGACGCATGGCACCCTCCCCGCCGATGCCCTCGATCTCTGCCTCACGCTCGTCGTAGCGGGCGAAGACGTCGTCGAGGACGGCGTCCTTGAGGTTCTTGGCGGACAGGTCGCCGGACGACCCGTACTCGTCGCCGTCGATGATGTCCTGCGCCGCGATCGTCACCGGGTAGAGCTGGTGGAGCGCGTCCCACAGCTTGTCCAGGTCCCAGTCCTCGACGTACCCCTCGGCGGTGGCACCGTCGACGTAGGCGCTGACGACCTGGTAGATCATCGACTCGACCTGGTCGGTGATGTCCTCGCCCTCGAGGATCCGCTTGCGCTCACGGTAGATCACCGTGCGTTGCTGGTTCATCACCTCGTCGTACTTGAGGACGTCCTTGCGGATCTCGAAGTTCTGCGACTCGACCTGCGTCTGGGCGTTCTTCACGGCCCGCGAGACCATGCCGGCCTCGATCGGCACGTCGTCGGGCAGGCTCAGACGATTCATGATCGCCTCGACGGCAGCACCGTTGAAGCGCCTCATGAGCTCGTCACCCAGCGAGAGGTAGAAGCGTGACTCGCCCGGGTCGCCCTGACGTCCCGAGCGCCCGCGCAGCTGGTTGTCGATGCGCCGCGAGTCGTGCCGCTCGGTGCCGAGCACGTACAGGCCACCGGCTTGGCGGACCCGCTCCGCCTCCTCCTTGGTGAGCGTGCGCATCCGCTCGATCTCGGTGTCCCAGGCCTGCTCGTACTCCTCCGGGGTGGTGACCGGGTCGAGTCCGCGCTCGCGCAGGTTGAGGTCGGCGATGATGTCGGCGTTGCCGCCGAGGACGATGTCGGTGCCGCGGCCGGCCATGTTCGTGGCGACCGTGACCGCACCGGGCCGTCCGGCCTGCGCGATGATCTGCGCCTCCGAGGCGTGGAACTTGGCGTTGAGGACGTGGTGCTTGATGCCCTTGCGCGTGAGCAGCTTGGACAGGTGCTCACTGCGCTCGACCGAGGCGGTGCCCACGAGCACCGGCTGCTTCTTCTCGACCCGCTCGGCGATGTCCTCCACGACGGCGGCGAACTTCGCCTCCTCCGTCTTGTAGATGAGGTCCGCCTGGTCCTCGCGGGCCATCGGCCGGTTGGTCGGGATGGGCATGACCTCGAGCTTGTAGATCGAGTAGAGCTCGGCGGCCTCGGTCTCGGCCGTGCCCGTCATGCCCGCCAGCTTGTCGTACAGCCGGAAGTAGTTCTGCAGGGTGATGGTGGCCAGCGTCTGGTTCTCGGCCTTGATCTCGACCCGCTCCTTGGCCTCGATCGCCTGGTGCATGCCCTCGTTGTAGCGACGCCCGTCGAGGACTCGGCCGGTGAACTCGTCGACGATGATCACGTCGCCGTCGCGGACGATGTAGTCCTTGTCCTTGGTGAACAGCTCCTTGGCTTTGATGGAGTTGTTCAGGTAGCTCACCAGGGGCGAGTTCGCGGCCTCGTAGAGGTTGTCGATCCCCAGCTGGTCCTCGACGAACTCCACGCCCTGCTCGGTCACGCCGATGGTCCGCTTCTTGCGGTCGACCTCGTAGTGGGTCCCCTCCTCCAGCAACGGCGCGATGCGTGCGAACTCGCCGTACCACTTGCTGGAACCGTCGGCGGGTCCCGAGATGATGAGCGGGGTCCGCGCCTCGTCGATGAGGATCGAGTCGACCTCGTCCACGATCGCGTAGTTGTGGCCGCGCTGGACCAGGTCGGCGGTGTCGTGCGCCATGTTGTCGCGCAGGTAGTCGAAGCCGAACTCGTTGTTGGTGCCGTAGGTGATGTCGGCGTGGTAGGCCTCGCGGCGCTGCGCCGGGGTCATCCCGCCGAGGATCGCTCCCACCGACAGGCCGAGGAAGCGGTGGACACGACCCATCCATTCCGCGTCACGCTTGGCCAGGTAGTCGTTGACGGTGACCACGTGCACGCCGTTACCGGCCAGCGCGTTGAGGTAGGCCGGCAACACACAGGTCAGGGTCTTGCCCTCGCCGGTCTTCATCTCGGCGACCGACCCGGTGTGCAGCACGATGGCGCCGATGATCTGCACCTTGTAGGGCTTCTGACCGAGGACCCGGTGGGCCGCCTCGCGGGCCACCGCGAAGGCCTCCGGGAGGAGCTCGTCCAAGGTCTCCCCGTCGGCGACGCGACGCCTGAACTCGTCGGTCTTTGCCCGCAGTTCGTCGTCGCTCAGCTTCTCCGTCTCGTCGGCGAGTGTGTCCACGTAGTCGGCGAGAGCGGTGTACTTCTTGAGCTTTCGCCCCTCGCCGGCACGGAGCAGCTTGGAAAGAATCGACACAGTCTCGAACGTCCTCGTGGTCGGGGAAGTGGTCGTGGATACGGCGACCTGCGTGGCGACACGCGGGCCCGTCCTCATCCTAGGCGCTGTGGGCCGTCGTGACACGCCGAGGGCGGTCCGGTCAGGGGGGACCGGACCGCCCTCGGGGGTTACGGGACGGGGCCGTCAGCCCTCGTCGCTCAGGGTGATGAGCCCGTAGTCGAACGCGTGCCGGCGGTAGACGACGGTGGCGCGTCCGGTCTCGGTATCCCGGAAGAGATAGAAGTCGTGGCCCACCAGCTCCATCTTCTCGAGTGCCTCGTCGACCGACATCGGGGCGCCGTCGTGCTCCTTCTTCCGCACGATCTGTCCCGGCATCTGCTCGTCGACCCCGTCGTTGTACTCGGCGCCGTCGACCCCGTCCAGCATCTCGGCCGGGGCGGCGTCGGCCGTCAGCTCGGCGGTCGCCTCGGCGACGGACTGGGGGCGCCGGTGGCCGGAGTGGCTGATCTTGCGCCGCGTGCGGGCCTTGCGCATCTGACGCTCGAGCTTGGCGACCGCCGACTCGAGGGCCGCGTAGAAGGTGTCCTCGGCCGCCTCCGCGCGAGCGACGCCGGGCTTGCCCTTGAGGGTGATCTCGATGCGCTGGCTCACCTTGGACAGCCGCGGGTTGTTCTCGTGCAGCAGGATCACGTCGAACCGTTGGATGGCCGGCGAGATCTTCTCGATCTTCGCGAGCTTGGCGTTGATGCGGCTCGCGAAGTGTTCGGGGACCTCGACATTGCGGCCACGGATGGTGACCGGGGCCTCCGGCGTACCGGGGTCGTCTGTCGACGGACCGTCGAAGGTGGCGGGATCAAGCAGGACTGCGGGGGTCTTCGCCATCGAAGCTCCTCCTCATCGGGCCTGCGGCGGGCCGCTGCGGCCGATCCGGTAACCGCCCGGAATCCCGGCCGAAGGGGCCACCCACATGGCTGAGTGGATACTCTGCAGACGCTGTCCACCGGAGCCGCCAGGCGGCGAACGTGCTGGTGAACGCGTCCAAAACCCACCCTACCCCCTCGCGTGGGCGCGGACCCGCGGACCGCGAAGGTCGCGTCGACCCCTCCCCCGCGGGGAGTGGTCCGCCGTCAGGCTGCGGTCACGGCGAGCACACCCGTGACGCGCAACCCGCCCGCGTCCAGGAC
>NZ_JAALDN010000061.1 GCF_014144855.1 Dietzia maris
GTGGGCGTTCGGCCCGCCGTGCCGCCCGTGCCAAGGTGGAAGCCATGACCTCCTCGCCGTGCACCCGCTCCGACGGTGACCCCCGCGCCCTGCCGGGGTTCCGGCGCACCTACGCGCCCGGCCGACTCACGGTCGGCCTCGGGTTCCCGATGCGGAGCCGGACCGACAGCGACGACGTCCACGACCCGGCGGCCCAGGTGCGCCTCGCACGGGCCGCCGAAGCCGGCGGTTTCGCCGCCCTCTACGTCCGTGACATCCCGCTGCGCGTGCCGTCCTTCGGCGACGTCGGTCAGGTCTACGACCCGTGGATCTACCTCACCCACATCGCCGCCCACACCTCGCGGATCGCGCTGGGCACCGCGGGCATCGTCCTGCCGGTGCGGCACCCACTGCACGTGGCCAAGTCCGCGTCCAGCGTCGACCGGCTGTCGGGCGGACGGTTCCTGCTGGGATTGGCGTCCGGCGACAGGCCCGAGGAGTTCCGCGCGTTCGGCCTCGAGCAGGGCGAGCGCGGTGAGCGGTTCCGCGAGAACCTCCGCGTGATGACGCACGCCCTGACCACCGAGATGCGCGGGATCCGGTGGTCCGGCGGATGGATGCACAGCGCGGACGTGGTGCCCAAGCCCAGCGCCGCGTCGGTGCCGACGATCATGATCGGCTCGTGTCAGCAGAGCGTGGCGTACCTCGCCGCCCACGGCGACGGGTGGATGACCTACCCGCGGGACTTCGACGTCCAGCGGCGCACGGTCGAGCAGTGGCGGGAGATGGTGGTCGCCGCGGCCGGGGGAGCCGGGAGCGACGGCGGTGGTGGGAACGAGGGCGGTGGGAACGACGGCGAGGTGTTCAAACCCTTCGCGCAGTCGCTGCAGATCGACCTCTCGCAGGACCCGGACGAGTCAGCCTCCCCGATCACCTTCGGCTTCCGGATCGGCCGGCGCAGGCTGGTCGACCACCTCGAGGACCTGAGGGGGATCGGGGTCAACCACGTGCAGCTGGGGCTGGGGGCCTGCCGCCGACCGGTCCTCGAGGTGATCGCCGAGTTGGCCGAGTACGTCGTGCCCGGTTTCCCCGCGCTCGACTGAACGGGATCCCCGGCCCGGGTCTGCCACACTCGGGAGATCACTGCGCCGCCCGCCGCCCCGGGGGCGGTCGTGCCCGTCGACGAGGGAGGCCCTGTGGGGATCTCGATCCTGTGGTTCCGACGTGATCTGCGGCTGACCGATCACCCCGCCCTCCTCGAGGCCGTCGCCTCCGGGGACGAGGTCCTGCCGGTCTTCGTCCGGGACCCCGCGCTGCTGCGGCGGGCCGGTGTACGGGCGGGGCGGTTGGCGGCCTCCCTCGCCGCGCTCTCGGGGGACACGGGCGGTGCACTGGTCGTGCGGACCGGAGACCCCGCCGAGGTGATCGCGGGGCTCGCCCGCGAGGTCGGCGCCGGCCGCGTCCACATCAGCCGGGAATCCACCCCCTACGGACGATGTCGCGACGACCGCGTACGCGCCGCACTCGACGCCGACGGTCGCGAACTGGTGACCACCGGGTCTCCCTACGCCGTCGGTCCGGGCCGGGTCCTGAGCGGCAGCGGGGAGCCGTACAAGGTCTTCACACCGTTCTCCCGCGCCTGGCACGAGCACGGGTGGCCCCCGCCCGGCGAGCGGCCCGACCACATCCCGTGGACCACCGCGTCCGGGGAAGGCCCACCTGAGGTCCCGGCACGAGCGGGCGGGACCGCAGCAGCGGGGGAGGCCGCGGCTCTCACCCGGTGGCGGGAGTTCCTCCACGACGATCTCCAGGCATACGACGAGCAGCGGGACCGACCGGACCTCGACACCACCAGTCGGTTGTCCGCGTACCTGAAGTACGGGGAGATCCACCCACGCACGATCCTGGCCGAACTCGCCGACCACCCGGCCGCGGGCGGGGAGGGAGCCCGCCGCTTCGTCACCGAACTCGCATGGCGTGAGTTCTACGCCGACGTCCTGTGGCACCGGCCACGATCCGCGTGGCGCGACCTGCGCGACCCGCTCGCGGGCATGCCCTACGACCACGGCCCCGGGGTGGAGGACCTCGTCGAGGCGTGGCGGCAGGGCCGGACCGGGTACCCGTTCGTCGACGCCGGGATGCGGCAACTACTCGCCGAAGGGTGGATGCACAACCGGGTGCGGATGGTCACGGCCAGTTTCCTCGTCAAGGACCTCCACGTCTGGTGGCCGGTCGGGGCGCGGCACTTCCTCGACCACCTCGTCGACGGTGATCTCGCCTCCAACAACCACGGGTGGCAGTGGGTGGCCGGCACGGGAACCGACGCCTCCCCGTACTTCCGGGTGTTCAACCCGGTGACTCAGGGGCGGAGATTCGACCCCGACGGGGAGTACGTCCGGCGATGGGTGCCCGAACTCGCTCACCTGTCCGGGGCCGCCGCCCACGAGCCGTGGCGCGCCCCGGGCGGCTACGACGGTGGCTACCCGTCGCCGATCGTCGACCACGCCGAGGAACGCCGCGAGGCCCTACGTCGGTACGACCTGGCCAGGGACGCCGATCGCTGACCGGGCCGTGGGGCCGCCGGCCGTCACGCCCGATCCGGGCCCCGCTCGATCGTCGGCCCCCCGGGAGGGTCCGAGGGCGCCGACCGCGGGGAGTGCCTAGGCTGGCCCCATGACCTCCGGCACCGACACCCCCCGCTCCGATAACACGACCACCGGCCGTGAGGCCGACATCAAGCCCCGAAGCCGCGATGTGACCGACGGCCTGGAGAAGACGGCCGCGCGCGGGATGCTGCGCGCCGTGGGAATGGGCGACGACGACTGGGTCAAGCCGCAGATCGGTGTGGCCTCCTCGTGGAACGAGATCACCCCGTGCAACCTCTCGCTCGACCGGCTGGCCAAGGCCGTCAAGGAGGGGACTCACGCCGGAGGCGGTTACCCGCTGGAGTTCGGCACCATCTCGGTGTCCGACGGCATCTCGATGGGCCACGAGGGGATGCACTTCTCGCTGGTCTCGCGTGAGGTGATCGCCGACAGCGTCGAGACCGTCATGAGCGCCGAGCGGCTCGACGGCTCTGTGCTGCTCGCCGGCTGCGACAAGTCCCTGCCCGGCATGCTCATGGCCGCTGCGCGGCTGGATCTGGCGAGCGTGTTTCTCTATGCCGGGTCCACCCTTCCCGGCTTCGCCAAGCTCTCCGACGGAACGGAGAAGCAGGTCACGATCATCGACGCCTTCGAGGCCGTCGGGGCCTGCTCGCGCGGTCTCATGAGCCGGGAGGACGTCGACACGATCGAGCGGTCCATCTGCCCGGGCGAGGGCGCGTGCGGCGGTATGTACACCGCCAACACGATGGCGAGCGCCGCCGAGGCGCTGGGTATGTCCCTGCCGGGCAGCGCGTCGCCGCCGGCCCCGGACCGCCGGCGCGACGACTACGCCAAGGCGAGCGGCGAGGCCGTGGTCGAACTGCTGCGGCAGGGCATCACCGCGCGCGACATCATGACCAAGGAGGCGTTCGAGAACGCGATCGCCGTCGTCATGGCCTTCGGTGGGTCCACCAACGCGGTCCTACACCTGCTCGCGATCGCCAGCGAGGCCGAGGTCGAACTGACCCTCGACGACTTCGCTCGCATCGGCGCCACGGTGCCGCATCTGGCCGACGTCAAGCCGTTCGGTGCCCACGTTATGACCGACGTGGACAAGATCGGTGGCGTCCCGGTGGTCATGCGGGCCCTGCTCGACGCCGGTCTGCTCCACGGCGACTGCCTCACCGTCACCGGCCGCACCGTCGCCGAGAACCTCGCCGACATCGCTCCGCCGGACCCGGACGGCAAGGTGCTCCGAGCGATGTCCGAGCCGATCCACCCGACCGGCGGGATCACGATCCTGCGCGGGTCGCTCGCCCCCGAGGGTGCGGTTGTCAAGTCCGCCGGTTTCGACTCCGACGTCTTCGAGGGCACCGCGCGCGTCTTCGAGCGCGAGCGCGCTGCCATGGATGCTCTCGAGGACGGGACCATCACGGCGGGCGATGTCGTCGTGATCCGCTACGAGGGTCCCAAGGGCGGGCCCGGTATGCGTGAGATGCTCGCCATCACCGGTGCGATCAAGGGCGCGGGCCTGGGCAAGGACGTCCTGCTCATGACCGACGGGCGCTTCTCTGGTGGCACGACCGGGCTGTGCGTCGGCCACATCGCCCCGGAGGCCGTTGACGGGGGACCGATCGCGTTCGTGAGGGACGGCGACCGGATCCGACTGGACGTCTCGCAGGGGGCCCTCGAGCTGCTGGTGGACGAGTCCGAACTGCGGTCCCGGCGCGAGGGGTGGGAGCCCCTGCCGCCGCGATACACCCGCGGCGTCCTCGCCAAGTACTCGAAGTTGGTGCAGTCGGCGTCCACCGGGGCGATCTGCCGCTGACCCCGGATGGCACGACGACACCCGGCCGCGGTTCTCTCGCGACCGGGTGTCTACCGGCCTCCGGGTCAGGCTGGTGTAACCCGAACACATTGCCCTCGGTGTCGAGGAAGTAGCCCTGCCAGGCCATTCCCGGGAGCGCGTGCGTGTCCAGCGCCACGGTGCCCCCGGCCGACAGGATCATCCGGGCGGTGGCATCGAAGTCCTCGCACCCCACGGTGAGCACGGCGCCCCGGACCGGCGCCCCGGCCGCGGGCGGATCGCCGGTCCGCTGCTTGATCGCGCCGTTGATGCCGGGGGCGTCCTCGGGTCCGGTGGTCACCCCGAAGTAGGGGCTCCCGGCGTACTCGCTCCAGTCCTCGAACGTCCAGCCCAGCGCGTCACCGTAGAACGTGCAGGCCCGGGCCGGGTCGGAGGCGTGGATCTCGAAATGGACCGGTCGGGACATGGCGGTCTCCTCATCGGGTCGCGGAAACCCAGGATATCGCCGCGCGGAATCGTCCGGCAGTACTCAGTCCAGAACCGTGCCGTCATCGAGATGGGACAGCGACCCGCCCTCGGGGCGCTCGCCGGTCGCCAGGTACACGACCCGGTTGGCGATGCTCACGGTGTGGTCGCCGAAACGCTCGTAGTAACGGGCGAGTAGGGCCAGGTCCACGGCCGCCACCGAACCGTGCGGCCAGTCCTCGGCGGAGATCTGCTTCATGAGGTCCGCGTGGAGGCGGTCGACGGCGTCGTCCTCGGCGTCCAGGGTGCGTGCCCTGTCCGCATCCTTCTCGACGAGCAGGGCGGTGAGCTCGCGGGCCATCCGACCGTCGTGCTGCGACAGTTCCCGGATGAGCGGGACGAGCGGGGCGGGCACCACGGGGAGCGGGTGGCGTCGGCGGGCGACCCGCGCGATGTGGCCGGCCAGCGCGGCCATGCGGGTGAAGTGCTCGACGATGTAGATCCCCGAGACCACCTGACGTAGGTCGCCGGCCACCGGGGACTCGAGCAGGAGAAGCTCGAACGCGTGCTGCTCACTGGCCTCACGGAGATCCTCCAGTTCCGCGGCGCCGTCGATCACCTCGATGGCGGCGAGTTCGTCGCCGTCGAGCAGTGCCGCGGTGGCTCGGTCGAGCAGGCGGATGTTGGTCTCGCAGAAGCGAACCAGCTGGTCCGAGAATTCATCGAGCTTGGAATGGAAGACAGTGCGCATGACACGACTGTAGTGCCGGTGCGGTAACGGACGGCTTCCGTTCTCCCACTGTTCACCGCGCCGCCCTCCGGAAAGGGGGACCCGGCCCGGGAATGAATAGACAGAACGGTCCCCGACCAGGGTCGCCAGCGGCTGGGAGCGCCTGACCCGGGTCGTCATCCCCGCGGTCCGGCCGGCGATCCTGGGCGGCATCCGCCTCGCGCTCGGGACGGCCTGGATCGTGTTGGTGCCCGCGGAGATGCTCGGTGTGCGGTCCGGCCTGGTTATCAGATCCTCAACGCCCGCGACCAGTTGGCCTACGACCAGGTCATGGCGGTGATCCTCGTGATCGGCATCCTCGGATTCGCGCTGGATGGGCTGTCACGGCTGGTTCTGCGCGACCGCGCCGCGCGCTGACGCTCGCGGCTGGCCCCGGCGGCCGGTGGTCGCGCAGCGCCCGGATCAGTTCGTCGTTCCTCGTGACCGACCGGCCCTGTGCTGCGGTCTAGGCCCTGCGCAGCTCGGAACGCAGGTGGTGGGTGAGGGGCTGGCCGACCGCTGCCATGGCGAACGTGGTGGTGATCCGGTCGTCGACGGTCTCGTAGCGGCGGTGCGTGGTGTCGACCTGCTTGGCGCTCGCACTGTTGTGCACGCGTGAGTGGAACTCCAGCACCAGGGCGTCCGCCTCGGCGACGAGCGTTCCCTCGCAGAGTTCGGTCTGCCCGGTGGGTTGGGACAGGACGAGCTCGGCCGTACCGTCACCCGGGACCCGGAGGTATCCGGTCTCGGTGTGCATGGGGGATCCGGTGGGGCTCCACGTGCGCTGCACGTAGTGCAGGAAGGGCTTGCCCACGTCGGTGAACGTGATCTCCTCGGTGTAGGTGAAGTCGTCGATCGTCGGGTACGAACCGGCCCCCTCGCCTCGCCAGGTGCCCAGCAGGGCGGCGACGGGGGTCAGGTTGGCGGCGGGCGTCGAGGCGGGATACATGGCGCGAGACTAGGCCATCGGTGACGCCGGCCGCGCGGGGTCAGCCATCCCAGACCGGTTCGCCGTGCTCGTCGAGCCGCAGGCCCTCGCTCGGACTGTGCTCGGTGATCTTTCCGGTGTGCATCAGGTGCCCCACGGGCAGACCGTGGACCGTGGCGACGACGTCGGCGACGATCCGACGATGGCAGCGCCACCACACCGACTCCGAGCACATGACCGCGACCTGTCGCGATCGGGCGTCGGCCACGACCCGATCGAGGGCGGCGCGGAATGCAGGGTCCCGGGTCCAGGCGCTGTAGGCGCGGAACGCCTCGACCCGCCACCAGGTGTCGGGGGAGGCCCGGCGCCGGTCGGCGGTGAGGCTGCGGCGGCCGCCGAGGTCCTCTTCCCAGCGGTAGTCGATCCCCGCCTCGCCGACGATCTCGGGCACCGCGCCCTTGGCAGCGGCGGAGTTCGCGCGGCTCCCGGGAAAGCGCCGGATGTCCACGAGGAGTTCGACGCCGGCGCCGGTGAGCAACCGTGCCAGCTCGTCGCGATCCAACCTGCCGTGCCCCACCGTGAACAGCATCAGTGGCCGGTGTCCTCTCCCGTCCTCGTTCGGGTCGCCCCGCCGTGGTCACCGCGCGCGCCCCCGGCGTCGGTGCCGGACCCGGCGTCGGAGTCGGCGTCCGCCCCGGCGTGCGACCCGGAGCTCCGTCGCGGGATCAGGTGCATGATCGCCACGACCACCGCGCCCACCGCGAGGCCGAAGACCAGTGCGCACGCCGTGTCGACGAGCCAGGCGAGTACCGCGCCGACGCCCGCGACGCCCGCCGCGGGCTCGGTCAGGACGTGTACGAGGTGGTACGGCCCCGTCACGCCGAGTTCGTCGAGCCCCACGAGGAGGATGTGGCCACCGACCCACAGCATGGCCAGCATGCCGACGAAGGAGATCACCTCGAGCACCGTCGGCATGGCCTTGACCAGACCGTGGCCGAACCGCTGCACACCCGGGGACTCCCTCCCCGCCAGGTGGAGGCCGACGTCGTCCATCTTCACGATCACCGCGACGACGCCGTAGACGAGCGCGGTGATGCCCAGCCCCACGACGACCAGGATGATCGCCCGGGACCAGAAGGACTCCGACGCGACCTCGTTGAGGGAGATCACCATGATCTCGGCGCTGAGGATGAAGTCGGTGGTCACGGCGCCGCGGACCATCTTCGCCTCGGCGTCCGGGCCCCGGTCCACGACGGGGGCGGCCTCCTCGTGGTGTCCGGAGACCCGCTCCCAAACCTTCTCCGCCCCCTCGAAGCAGAGGTAGAGCCCGCCCAGCATGAGGATCGGGGTGAGGATCCACGGCACGAACTGGCTGAGCAGGAGTGCGAAGACGATGATGATCGCCTTGTTGCCCAGTGACCCGATGGCGATCTTGCGGATCATGGGCAGTTCGCGGGACGGGTCGACGTCGCGGACGTACTGGGGGGTCACGGCGGTGTCGTCGACCACCACGCCGGCGGCCTTCACGCCGGCGCGGCCTGCGGCGGCGGCGACGTCGTCGGTACTGGCCGCTGCCATGCGCGCGAGCACCGCGACGTCATCGAGCAGGGCGGCGAGTCCACCGGCCATCACAGACCTCACTTCTCAACGGGCGGGGGGAACCCGCGGACGACAGGGCCGACCCCGGAGGGTCGGATCGTCACAGGGTAGCGCCGCGTCACTCGGTCGCGTCGAGGACCCAGCGCAGTGAGGAGACACCGGCGCGTCCCAATGCCCGTCCGAGTCCGCTGGATCCGAGCGGCCCGTCGGGGAGTTCGAGCATCGTCCGGGCCCACCCCGGCAGCGCCGCGACGGCTCCCTCCCGCAGCAGCGCGTAGGCGGGCCTGTCGGTCAGTCCCATCGGTGGTCCGTCGAGCAGGAAGTGGCGCGCGTCGAGCGCGGCGGGCGAGGCCTCGAGCTCCGGCCGGTACTCCTCCAACGCCGCGTCGAGGTCGCGCACGGTGAGGGGCACCTCCCCGGCGCCCATCATGAGCCCGGTTCTCGAGGCCTGTCGTACGTAGTCGTCTCGTTCGGCCGGCGTCAGCGGCTCGCGCCAGTAGAGGCGGTGGCATTCGAGGAAGCTCCAGATCTCGGCGACGTGGACCCAGCGCAGGAGGTGGGGGTCGCGGGCGTCGTAGGGGCGCCCCCGGTAGTCGGTGCCCAATACCGCGCGGTGCGCACCGTTGATCTCCCGGATGAGCCGGGAGGCGTCGGTGATCGTGCCGAAGGTCGTGGTGGCGATGAACTGCGAGGTGCGCTGGAGGCGCCCCCACGGGTCGCCGCGGTAGTCGCTGTGGTCGGCCACCCCGGCCATGGCCAGCGGGTGCAGGGACTGTAGGAGGAGTGCGGTGAGTCCGCCGGCGAACATGGAGGCGTCTCCGTTGACGCGGCAGATGGCGTCGTCGGGGGAGTTCCAGCGTTCGCCCTCGGAGTGCCAGATCTGCTGGCGTCTCGCGTCGGCGTCGTCACCCGCCACCCGGGAATGGACCACTAGGCCCACCCTGCGGCGGGCGCCGGTCAGGGCGCGGGACGCGGTCGTCGTCACCGTTGCCATGGTGGACACCCCGTCACGTGACGTGGTCGTCCGTGTCACCATACCCCTGGTACGGACGGGCCGCGCGGTATCGTCGCGACTGATGACCACGACGTCGACGTCCCTGTCCGGCCGCTCCCGTGTGCGCGGGGTGGCGGGCGTCGCCGCGGTCCTGGCCACGCTGGTCGCCATCAATCTCACCGCCAACCTGGCGGGTCTGCCCTTCCGCGAGTGGATCGTGCCGCTGGCCGTTCTCGTGCTGGTCGTGGTCGCCAAGGCGCGGTGGATGCGGTGGTCGGACCTGGGGCTGGCGGCGCGGCACATGCCCCGCGGGCTGGCGTACGGTCTCGCGGCGACGGTGCTGGTGGCGGCCGTGGTCACGGCCGGGTGCCTGATCCCGGCGACGAGCCCGTTCTTCCTGTCCGAGCGCTACTCGGACCTGCGCATGGCGGTGTTCTCGGCGCTCGTGCTGATCCCCCTGATGACGGTCCTGCCCGAGGAGCTCGCGTTCCGCGGGGTCCTGCAGGGGGCGCTCGAGCGGACCTTCGGCACCACGGGCGTGTTCGTGATCGGGTCATCGGCGTTCGGACTGTGGCACGTCACGTCGTCTCTCGGGCTCACGGCCGGCAACGCCGGCCTCGCACAGGTCTTCGGTACCGGTCTGGCGGGTCAGCTCGCGGGGATCGGCCTGGCGGTGACCGCGACCTCGGTGGCCGGGGCCGGGTTCATCTGGATCCGTCGCCGCAGCAGCAGCCTCCTGGCCCCGATCGGGTTGCACTGGGCGTTCAACGCCGTCGGGGCGCTCGCCGCAGCGCTCACGTGGCGCGCACTGGCCGGCTGATCACCGCCCACGTCGCCGCGACGACCAGGACGGCGCACGCCCCCATCACGACGAGCAGCGGGATCACCGAGTGCGGTCCGGCGAGTCCGGTGAGCGGGGAGACCACGGCGGCGAGTCCGAACTGGGCGGCGCCGAGGAGCGCCGATCCGGAGCCCGAGCGGCCCCGGGTGGCCTGCATGGACAGTGCCGCGGCGTTGGGCAGGACCAACCCGACGGACAGGGTGAGCAGGACGAACCCCACGGTGACCGGTGCCAACCCCAGGGTGCCGGCGGGGGAGAGGGCGACGACGACGACGAGGTGGACGATCGCCGTCACCATGCCCACCACGCCGGTGCGCATGATCTTCTCCGGGGCGAACCGGCCGATCAGCCGGGCGCCCGCGAGGTTCGAGACCAGGATCCCCAGCGCGTTGACGGTGAACGCCACCGAGTACGCGGTGGGGGACAGGCCCACCATGTCCTGGTAGATGAACGGGCTGGCGGAGATGTAGGCGAACAGGACGCCGAAGGTGAACACGAACACCGACACGCGCGCGATGAACGGGCCATGGGTGGCGACGCCCCGCATGTCCGACACGGTGGACAGCACACTCCCGGTACGGCGGGACGCGGCCGGGAGCGACTCCGGCACGGCGACGAGGACCCCGACGACCGTGATGGCGGACAGGCCGGCCAGTAGCCAGAACACGCTCCGCCAGCCGCCGAACGGCACGACCGCGCCGCCGATGAGCGGTGCGATGACCGGGGCGACGGACTGGATCGCCATGAGGGTGGCGAACGCCTTGGCCACGCCCGCACCGCGCCCGACGTCCACCACGACGGCCTTGCTCAGGACGATCCCGGCCGCACCGGCGAAGCCCTGCGCGACGCGTCCGAGCACCAGGATCCAGATGGACGGGGCCAGCGCGCACACCACTGCCGCGAGTGCGGTGCCCACCGAGCCCAGGACGAGCAGCGTCCGCCGCCCCACCCGGTCGGAGAGGGGCCCGATCACGAGCTGCCCCGCCGCCAGCGAGACCATGAACGCCGTGAGGGTGAGCTGGGCGGTGGAGGCCGTGATCCGGAACTCCTCGACGATCAGCGGCAGCGCGGGCAAATAGGTGTCGGTCGCGAACGGCCCGATCGCCCCGGTGAGCGCGAGTGCGAGGAGCATCGTGGCGGGCACCGACGCGGTGGGTGTGGGTGTGGGGATCGGCGGTGCGGTGGGTGGTGTGGGGGGCGCGGCGGAGGGTCGTCGGCCGGCAGACCTCATTCACGCACCCCCGCGGCCTCGGCGGCACTGTCCGCCAGGCCGACCCCGGTGCCCTCGAAGATGTGGAAGGCCACGTCGGCTCCCCGAGCGATGAGTTCGTCCCTCTCGTCGTCGTACTGGGCGACCACCGCGACGGCGCCCTCGAAATCCCGCGTGTCCACCTGCTCGAGGGCGATGAGGTTCGAGCCGTGGAACGGCATGGCCAGCACGATGATGTCCACCTTCTCGTCGTTCACACAGCGGTCCCAGAAGTCGTCGTCGGTCGCGTCGGCCTCGATCACGTGCACATCCTGCTCGCGGAGCCTGGCGACCTTCACGGGGTCGTTCTCCACCCCGACGACCGTCAGACCGTACTCCTCGGTCAGACGGTCCCGCACCGCGCGGCCCACCCGGCCCACCCCCAGGACCAGCACCCGGGCGTGACCGATGTCGAGCGGGGCGTCCTCCGGGTGGGTGCGCTCGTCCCGCAGGGTGGGTACGAGCGAGGACAACCGCGCCACGAGCCGCGTCCCGCGGTGGTTGACCAGTGTCGAGATCACGAAGCTCGCGGCGACCGCGACCGACACCACCACGAGCCAGTCCTGCTCGACGAGACCCGCATCGACCCCGGTCGCGGTGACGATGAGCCCGAACTCCGAGAAGTTGGCCAGCGCGAGGCCCGCCAGGATCGAGGTCCGTTTGCGCAGCCCGAACGCTGCCAGCACGAGGGTGAACACGGCGGCCTCCAGGGGGAGCAACACCACGAGCAGGAGGCCCAGCAACAGGGTCTCCGGGGTGGGCGTGACGTGGAGGCCGATCGAGACGAAGAAACCCACGAGCAGGAGTTCACGCAGACCGAAGAGGGTCCGGGACAACTCGGCGGCACGCGGGTGCGAGGCGAGGAGGACTCCCACCACCATCGCCCCGAAGTCACCCTTGATGCCGACGCTCTCGAACAACCAGTACCCCGGCACCAGCGCCATGGTGATCCCGAACAACGCCTGCAGTTCGCCGTGACCCAGCCTGCTCCAGGCCCGGCGGACGAGCCACACCGCGGGGAGCAACAGTGGCAACGCCAACGCCCACGGGCTCGGCGGGGCGCCCGTCATCGCCGTGAGGAACGCGACCGCCACCACGTCCTGCAGGACGAGGATGCCGATCGCGACCCGACCGTAGAGGGTGTGGGAGTCGGACCGCACGTCGAGCACCTGGACGACGAAGACGGTGCTGGAGAACGACAGCGCGAAGCCCAGCAGGGCCACCACCTGCCAGTCCGCCCCGGCTAGCAACCGCACCCCGATGATGGACAGCATCCCCAGGAAGCCGGCGGTCAATCCCGCGACCGCCAGGAGGTTGGCGGCCGTCGTGGCCAGGACCTCACGGCGCAGGAGCATCCGCACGTCCAGTTTGAGCCCGATGGTGAAGAGCAGGATCGTCACGCCGAGGTCGGCGAGTGAGTCCACCACGGGCAGGGCCTCGATGCCGGGCGCGTGGAGGATGAACCCCGAGGCCAGATAGCCGATGAGGGTGGGCAGGCGCATCATCCGGGCGACGAACCCGCACCCGAACACCACGACGAGGTAGATCGCGACGGTCTCCAACGGTGCTACTCGCCCGGCGCGGTGGTCGTCACCGCACCTCGACGACCGGCCGACCGTCCAGGAACGCGATCGTGCCGTTCTCGAACGCCGAGATCCACCCGCCGTCGGTCGTCGTCTCGTCCGAGACGGGGAAGCCCAGCTCACCGGCGGGGCCGCCCGCCTCGCGATAGGCGGCGAGGATCTCGCCCTGGACCACGAACGCGTTCCCGGACGGTGTGAGCACGATCGCCCCCCGCTCGAAGTCGGTGACCGAGCCGCCCTCCACAGCCGTCGGCGGCCCCGTCACCCGGCCGAGATCGCTCTGCTCGCCGCCGAGCTCGTTCCAGCGGTCCGCAACGGCCACCGGGATGTCGACGCCCGAGTCCGCGGGCCCCGGGACGGGGGTCGACCTCGTCGTCGTCGCCGTCTCCGTCGAGGACACCGGTGCGGCGGACTCACCGGCGCCGCCACCGTCGTCGGCGGAACAGGCGACCAGGCCGGCACCGAGGGTGACGGCGAGAGCGAGGGGGGCGAGGACACGCGTGATCCTGTCCATGCCAGAGATCCTAGCCGCCCACCCGTCGGGCCCACCCCGCCCGCCGCCGCCGCCGATGCCGAACCGTGATGCCCGAGTCCTTTCCGGGGGCGGCGGGCCGGTGGACACTGGGAGCGGGAGATCCGTCCGACCGGGCGAGCCCCGGGAGGAGGCCGCGATGGCCGTGATGACCACGTGTCTGTGGTTCGCCACCCAGGCGGAGGAGGCCGCCGAGTTCTACTGCTCGGTGTTCCCCGACTCGCGGGTCCTCGCCGTGGACACCAGCCCCGTCGACACCCCGGGACCGAAGGCGGGGGACGTGCTCACCGTGGAGTTCGAGCTCGACGGGCGGCCGTTCATCGCGCTCAACGGAGGCTCGGACCCCGAGTACACCGACGCGATCTCCCTGGAGATCCGGTGCGCCGACCAGGCGGAGATCGACCACTACTGGAACGGTCTACTCGCGGGAGGGGGCCGTGAGGTGCAGTGCGGGTGGCTGATCGACCGCTTCGGAGTGCGGTGGCAGGTCGCGCCGCAGTCCCTCTACGATCTGTGGCGCGGCGAGGACCGGGAGTCGGCGGCGCGCGCGTTCGCGGTGATGATGGACATGGTGAAGCTGGACGTGGCGGCCATCGAGGCGGCGGCTGCGGGCACCGACGCCTGACTCGGACTCCCACTCGTCGGCCCTACGAAATCCGCTATTCGCATTCCGGATCCGCTACTCGATATGGAGTAGCGGATCCGGAAAACGAGTAGCGGATCTGCGGGAACGCGGGAACGAGGGCGGGTCAGAGGCCGGGGCGCTTGCCGATCGTCAGCGTGACCTCGCCGGTGTGGGCGAAGAAGTCCTCGCCCTTGTCGTCCACCACGATGAAGGCGGGGAAGTCCTCGACGTCGATCTTCCACACCGCCTCCATCCCGAGCTCCTCGTACTCGAGGATCTCCACGTGCTTGATGCAGTCCTGCGCCAGGCGCGCGGCCGGACCGCCGATCGAGCCCAGGTAGAACCCGCCGTGGGCCGCGCACGCGTCGGTGACCTGCTTGGAGCGGTTGCCCTTGGCGAGCATCACCATGGATCCGCCCGCCGCCTGGAACTGCTCGACGTAGGAGTCCATGCGGCCGGCGGTGGTGGGCCCGAACGATCCCGACGGCATGCCCTCCGGCGTCTTGGCCGGGCCGGCGTAGTAGACGGGGTGGTCCTTGAGGTACTGCGGCATCTCCTCGCCGGCGTCGAGCCGCTCCTTGATCTTGGAGTGCGCGATGTCGCGGGCCACGACCAGCGGGCCGGTCAGGGACAGGCGGGTCTTGACCGGATGCCTGCTCAGCTCGGCGAGGATCTCCGGCATCGGTTTGTTGAGGTCGATCCGCACCGCGGCGCCCTTGCCGGTGCCGGAGATGCCGTCGGTTGCGGCGTCGAGCTCCGCGTCCGTGGTGGCGGGCAGGAACCGGCCCGGCTCGAACTCGAGCTGCTCGAGGAACACGCCCTCCGGGGTGATCTTGGCCCTGGCCTGACGGTCCGCCGAGCAGGACACCGCGATCGCGACGGGCAGCGAGGCGCCGTGGCGGGGCAGGCGGACGACGCGGACGTCGTGGCAGAAGTACTTGCCGCCGAACTGCGCGCCGATCCCGATCTGCTGGGTGAGCTCGAAGACCTTCTCCTCGAGCTCGACGTCGCGGAAGCCACGCCCGGTCATCGCGCCCTCGCGGGGGAGCTCGTCCAGGTAGTGCGCCGAGGCGAGCTTGGCGGTCTTCAGCGCGAACTCCGCCGAGGTACCGCCCACGACGATCGCCAGGTGGTACGGCGGGCAGGCGGCCGTCCCGAGCGAGCGGATCTTTTCCTCGATGAACTGCATCATCCGGTCGGGGTTCAGGATCGCCTTGGTCTCCTGGTATAGGAACGACTTGTTGGCCGACCCGCCACCCTTCGCCATGAAGAGGAACTTGTAGGCGTTCTCGCCGCCCGGGGTGGTGTTGGCGCCGATCTCGATCTGCGCGGGCAGGTTGGACCCGGTGTTCTTCTCGTCCCACATGGTGAGGGGGGCGTTCTGCGAGTAGCGCAGGTTGAGCCGGGTGAAGGCGTCGTACACGCCGCGGGCGACGGCCTGCTCGTCCGGACCGGGCGTGAGCACGTGCTGGCCGCGCTCGCCCTTGACGATGGCCGTACCGGTGTCCTGGCACATCGGGAGCACGCCGCCTGCGGCGATGTTGGCGTTCTTGAGCAGGTCCAGGGCGACGAACTTGTCGTTGTCGCTGGCCTCGGGGTCGTCGAGGATCTTGGCGACCTGGGCCAGGTGGTCACTACGGAGGTAGTGGGAGATGTCGTGCATCGCCGTCTCGGTGAGCAGACGGATGGCCTCGGGGTCCACCCGCAGGAACGTCATCCCGTCGGGGCCCTCGACCGTCGACACGCCCTCGGTGGTGAGGAGGCGGTATTCGGTGGTGTCCTCCCCGACGGGAAGAAGGTCCTCGTAGAGGAAGTCGGCCATCAGGGGCTCCTGGTTCTGGAGGTGGACAAACTTCCCCCAGGATAGTGGCCGGGGTCACGGGGTCAGAATCGGGTGTGGAGCAGGGGGACGAACCGGTACCCGCCGTGCTCGGTCACGTCGATGCCGTCATCGGTCCGGCGTACGCGGTGCATCGCCCCGGCCCAGGGCGCCACCATGACGCCGTCCACGGTGAGCTGGTCGACGAGCTCCGAGGGGAGGTCGTCGGCCATCGCGGAGACGAGGATGCGGTCGAACGGGGCGAGGGAGGGGAGGCCCAGCGTCCCGGGCTCGGCGGGGTGGACACGTACCCAGGGTTGTCGTATCGCCGCCCGGGAGCGTTCGACCAGCTCGGGGACGAGTTCGACGGCGGACACGGAGGAATCGGTCCCCCCGAGTTCGCCGAGGATCGCCGAGGTCCACCCGCTGCCCGAGCCCACGTCGAGCACCCGCATCCCGGGGAACGGCTCGAGGAGCGAGAGCATCGCCGCGACCGTCGACGGCTGTGAGTTGGTCTGCCCGAACCCGATCGGTAGCGGGGCGTCGAGTTCGTAGTCGGCCACGACCTCCGGCGGGAGGAATCGACGGCGATCCTGCGCGCGCATCGCCTCCGGGATGCTCGGGGTGCTCACCGCGAGACCTCCTCCCGCCGGGCATGGCGGCGGGGCTGATCGCCCCGCCCGGGCTCTATGCCTCGCCGAGAACGCGCGTCTCGCCGTCGGGGTCGAGGTCGTCGATCTGGTCGCGGGGCTCCTCGGCGACGCCCTTGTCCTCGGGCTCCGCGGTGTCGACGTCGGGGCGCTCGGCAGACAGCTTCTCGTCGAGGGTGTCGTTCTCCTCGACGGGCTTCCACGACTCCGGCGCGTCGACGGTGAGGTCCTCACCGTCGGTCGAGATGGTGTCGGCGTCGAGACCCTCGCTGCCGTCGAGCGTGTTCTCGTCGTAATCGCCGTCGGTGTCCTGGTCGTACTCGCGTTCGGTGCTCATACCGTCGATTGTGCGTCGTCCGCCAGCCCGTCGCATCCGGTCGCCCCGCACCCCGGGGGAGTCGGAGGGTCCCGGATCGTCCGGGCCGTGAGGCTGGCAAACTGCCGAAGTGAGGTAAGCCATACGTAAGACTTGCCCAGGAGCCGCGAGGGTGGTTAAGGTGAGCCTAACCTTCCGAACCAACCTTGGAGTGACATGAAGCGATTCCCCAAGATCGTCGCAGCGACGGCCGCCGTCGCGCTGACCGGTGGCGCACTGACCGCCTGCGGGAGCTCGGATGCACAGTCCGCCGGAAACGAGGGTGAGGGGCCGACCCGCGTCGTGCTCACCAGCCACGCCGCTGCCGACACGCTGGATGAGCTCGATCTCGAGGATCGCGTCGTCGGCCTGGTCAAGACCGGGGTCTTCCCGGAGGCGCTGGACGCCTACGTGGGCGACGAGTACACGGACATCGGCAGCCTCAAGGAGCCGAAGATGGATGTGATCGCGGAACTGGGGCCCGACCTCATCCTGTTCGGCAACCGCACCCGCGCGATGGAGCCCGAGTTCGCCAAGATCTCCGACCAGGTGATCGCCGGTGATCCGGACACCGCCGAGACGATCGCCTCCAACCGCGCCAAGGTGGAGGAGATCGCCGCGCTGTTCGGGGCCGAGGACAAGGCCGCGGACGAGCTCGCCGAGATCGACGAGATGGTCACCGAGACCCGCGCCAAGGCCGAGGGCGCGGGTACGGCGCTGGTGCTCATGACCTCCGGTGGCAAGGTCACGGGGTACGGACCGGGTTCACGCTTCGACCTCATCTTCAACGAGCTCGGCATGACGCCCGCCGGTGAGCTCGAGTCCGAGGGCAGCCACGGCGCGCCGCTGAGCTGGGAGCAGATCGCCGAGCTGAACCCCGACCACGTTTTCGTCATCGACCGCGACGCCGCGATCGGTGCGGAGGGCGAGGCGGCCACCGCCCTGCTCGACAACCCGCTGTTCAACCGGACCAACGCCGCGACCAACGACAACGTCCACTTCCTGGACGGCCAGAACTGGTACCTCGTCGGGGGCGGCATCGGCGTCCTCGAGTCGATGATCGACGAGATCGACTCCGCCGTCTCCTGACGGTGGGAGTCCACTTCTCATGACGACCACCCTGGTCGAGCGCCGACCGCAGCGTCACTCGCTGTGGCCGGCGCTCGGCGTCGTCGCGCTCGTGCTCTCGCTCGTCGCGAGCGTGTTCGTGGGCGCGGCCGACATCACCGTGTGGGACGCGCTCACCGGAGGGCTCACCGAGGCGCACCGTGTCTACCTCGTGGAGGCCCGTCTGCCCCGCACCGCCGCCGCCGCCCTCGCGGGGGCGTCCCTGGCGATCGCCGGTCTGCTCATGCAGTTGCTCACCCGCAACCGCTTCGTCGAACCGTCGACCGCGGGGACCGTCGAATCGGCGGGGCTGGGACTCGTGGTGGTGGCGATCATCGCGCCGGGCGCCCCGATCGTGGCCAAGATGCTCGTGGCCATGGTGTTCGCGCTCGCCGGGACCGCCCTGTTCCTCGCCTGCATCCGTCGCGTCCCCGTGTCGGACTCGTTCGTGGTGCCCCTCATCGGCATCATGCTCGGCTCCGTGATCGGGGCGGTCGCAGCCTTTCTGGCCCTGTCGCGTGACCTTCTCCAGATGCTCAACTCGTGGATGCTCGCCGACTTCTCGGCGGTCCTGGCCGGGCGGTACGAGCTGCTGTGGCTGGTGGCGGTCCTCGGTGTCCTCGCCTACATCGCCGCCGACCGCTTCACCGTGGCGGGCCTGGGTGAGGACGTCTCGACCGGTCTCGGGCTCGACCACAAGACCGTCGTCGCCGCCGGGATGGCGATCGTGGCGGCGGTCGCCGCCGTCGTCGTCGTCACCGTCGGTGCCCTCCCGCTCCTCGGGCTCGTCGTTCCCAACGTCGTCTCACGCCTGGTGGGAGACGACGCCCGCCGGGGCTTGCCTCTCGTGGCACTGCTCGGGGCGGTCACCGTCCTGATCTGCGACATGGTGGGCCGGTCGCTGCCCGGGCTGTTCGCCGGCGGCGCCCCCGGTGCCGGCGAGATCCCCGTCGGGACGATCGTCGGGATCCTCGGCGGCGCCGTGTTCCTGGCCATGATGCTGAGAGGGGTGCGCAATGCCTGAGACCGCCATCCTCGTCGCACCGCCGGAGAGCCTCACCCGGGGACGGACGAGAGCGGAGGCCGACCGCCGTCGACGGTGGATCGTGACCCTCGTCTGTGCCGTCGCGGCCGTCGCGGCGCTCGCCGCTCTCGTCCTCACCGGGTTGCCGGACACCGTCGGTTCCAGGGCGTGGTCCTACTCCCTCGACCGACTGTCGCGCCACGCGGTGGCGATCGTCCTGGTCTCGGTCGCGGTCGGGGTCTCGACGGTGATCTTCCAGACCGTCACCGGCAACCGGATCCTCACGCCGGCGCTGATGGGTTTCGACTCGCTGTACCTGCTCATCCAGACCATGCTCGTGTTCTTCATGATCCCGCGCGATGCCGCCGTCATCGGGGGCCTGACGAGCGGCGGTCTCTCCGGATTCCTCGGTCAGACCGCGATCATGGTGGTCGCGTCGACCTCGCTCTACCTGTGGCTGCTCGGGGGTCGGAGAACCGATATCCACCTGCTGCTGCTGGTGGGTGTGGTGTTCGGCGTATTCTTCCGCTCCGCCTCCTCGTTCTTCCAGCGCCTGCTGGACCCGGCGGCCTACCTGCAGGTCCAGGACGCCATGTTCGCGAGTTTCCGAGGGGTCCAACTCGACGTCCTGGTGGCGTGCGGGGTCATCGTGGTGGGTGGACTCGTCGCCGTGGCGATCCTCGGCCGTCGACTCGACGTGATGCTGCTGGGGCGCGATCCCGCCGTCGCGCTCGGCGTCGACCACCGCCGGGTCACCATCGTGGTCCTGGTGGTGGTCTCCTTCCTGGTGTCCGCCTCCACGGCCCTGATCGGGCCGGTGATGTTCTTCGGGCTCATCGTCGCCAACGCGGCCTACGCCCTGCTCGGCACCACCCTGCACCGGTTCACCCTGCCGGTGGCCTCGCTGCTGGGCGTGATCGCCCTGGCGGGGGGCGAGATGGTCCTCGGCGCCCTCGGCGTCGAGTCCGCCCTGAGCATCGTCATCGAGTTCGCCGGTGGCCTGCTGTTCCTGTTCCTGCTCCTGACCAACCGCGCACGCTGAAAGAGAGGCACACCATGTCCCTTCTCCCGTTCCGACGCCGCGACGACCGATCCGGTGAGAACCGGTGGTCGGCCGGGTGCGGTATCGAGGCGCGGTCGGTGTGTTCGTCCTACGGCGACACCCGGGTCCTGCACGACGTGACCGCGTGCTTCGCGCACGGTGGCGTGACGTCTCTCATCGGGCCCAACGGCGCAGGAAAGTCGACGCTGCTGGGTGTCATGAGCCGGCTCCAGGCGGCGGATTCCGGAACGGTGCTCGTCGACGGCGTCGACGTGTCGGTCAACGGTGGGCGTGAGCTGGCCCGCCGCCTCGCGGTGCTCCGCCAGGAGAACGCCGTCTCCATCCGGCTCACCGTGCGGGAGCTGGTCGGATTCGGCCGGTTCCCGCACAACGGTGGCAGGCCCGGCCCGGACGACGCCGAGCACGTCGACTACGCCCTGGGGGCGATGGAACTCGAGGACCTCGCCGACCGGTATCTCGACGAGTTGTCCGGTGGCCAGCGCCAACGGGCGCACATCGCGATGGTCTTGGCGCAGGACACGGACTATGTCCTGCTGGACGAGCCTCTGAACAACCTCGATCTCCGGCACGCCACCTCGATCATGCGGTTGCTGCGTCGCACCGCCGCGGAGCGGGGCAAGACCATCGTGCTCGTCATCCACGACATCAACATCGCCGCCGCGTACTCGGACCGGATCATCGCCATGAAGGACGGGCGGATCGTCTCCGACGGCACCCCGGCCGAGATCATGCGCACCGATGTCCTCAAGGCTGTCTACGACATGGAGATGCAGGTCGCCGAGGTCGCCGGGCGGTACGTGGCCCTGTACTTCGACGGGGAGGACGAGTTGGAGGAGTGTGGCGCGGCGTTGTCCACCGCCTGAGCCCACCGCCTGATCCACCGCCTGATCCGCCGCGGCCTGATCCGGCCACACGGTGCCGGGCGACCGGTGGGATGACGCCGCAGTCCGGTTAGAGTGTCGTACTCGCATGGGGTGGGTAGTCCCACGCCTGACCGGAGAGGAGACCTCGCATGGCGCCGCTGTCGGTCGTCACCATAGTCCTCGCAGGTGGAGCCGGTTCCCGGCTCCGTGCGCTCACCCGGGACCGGGCCAAGCCGGCCGTTCCCTACGGGGCCGGGTACCAGCTGGTGGACTTCTCCCTGAGCAATGCCGCCAACTCGGGCCTGAGGGATGTCTGGGTGGTGCAGCAGTTCCATCCGGTGTCCCTGGGGTCCCATCTGCGGAGCGGCCGCCCGTGGGATCTCGACCGACTCGACGGCGGTCTGCTGGTGCTGCACCCGTCGCAGGGAACGGGCCGGGACGGTTTCCACTCGGGGACCGCGGACGCACTGTGGAAGCAGATCGAGCCCCTGCGCGAGGCGGCCCCGGACGTCACGGTCGTGGTCAGTGCGGACGCGGTGTACCGCCTCGACTACGACGAACTGGTCCGCGATCACCTGGACTCGTTCGCCGAGCTCACCATGGTCACCACTCGCGTGGCCCCCGAGGACGCCTCCCGCTACGGCGTGGTCCGGGTGGGCGAGGACGGGGCCGTCACCGAGTACCGCTACAAGCCGGACGATCCGGACGGCGACCTGATCTGCGCGGAGATCTTCGTCTTCAACACGACCGCCCTCATCAGTTACCTCGAGCGGGCCCACGAGGACGTCGTCACCGCCGGCGGCGCGGGGGACCTGGGCGACATCGGGGACAACATCCTGCCCGCCATGGTCGGGGCGGGGCACGCCCGGGAGTGGCGGCACGAGGGGTACTGGCGGGACGTGGGGACCGTCGAGTCCTACTGGGCCGGCCACATGGACCTCCTCGGCGAGTCCCCGGTCCACGAGCTGGATGTCCCGGGGTGGTCCCTGCGGACCGCGTCGGCCTTCAGCGGTCCCGCCCGGACCGGGGAGGCGGCGCAGGTCGTCGGGTCACTGCTCGGGCACGGCGCGGTGGTCCACGGGACGGTCGAGCATTCCGTCGTGGGGCCCGGGGCGGTCATCGAGGCGGGTGCGAGGGTCCGGGACAGTGTCATCCTGCCGGGTGCCGTGGTCCGGTCCGGTGCGCACGTGGAGACCGCGGTCGTCGACGCCGACGTGGAGGTCCCTGTCGACGCGAGGATCGGCGAACGGCAGCCCGGTGCGACCGAGTCGACGGTGCGCGTCGCGCTGTTGGGCAGCGCCCCGGACGGACCCCGTCCGGCCGGGTTCGTGCTCGCCGCCGGCACGCTGGACCCACCCGATGACGACGACGAGGACCGCAGCGTCTGATCTGGTAGCGCTGGCCCACCCGTCGGAACCGGTCGTGGGTCGGCCACCCGGGCCGGGTTCCGGGGCTAGGCTCGGCGCCATGCGATTCGGACTGTTCCTGCCCCAGGGTTGGCGCCTCGACCTGGTCGACGTGCCGGCCGCCCGTCACTGGCCGGTCATCTCCGACCTGGCCGCCCGCGCGGACGCCGGGCCGTGGGAGTCGGTGTGGGTGTACGACCACATGCACACCGCGCCCCTCACCTCGACCGAGGCGACGCACGAGGCGTGGAGCCTGATGTCGGCGCTCGGTGCGACCACCTCCAGGGTCCGGCTCGGCCAGATGTGCACGTGCGTCGGATACCGAAACCCGGCCATGCTGGCGAAGATCGCCGCGACGGTCGACCACATCTCCGGAGGCCGGGTGGAGATGGGGATCGGCGCGGGCTGGTACGAGCACGAATGGCGGGCGTACGGCTACGGATTCCCCTCCGCGGGTGAGCGGTTGGCCATGCTCGACGAGAGCGTGCGCATCCTGTCCGAGGCGTGGTCCGACGGCGTGGTCTCCCTCGACGGCGAGCACTACCGGGTCGACGGGGCGATCGTGCAACCGACGCCGCTGCAGGAGGGTGGCATACCGATGTGGATCGCTGGCGGGGGCGAGCGCAAGACCCTCCGTACCGCTGCGAGGTACGCGGACTACACCAACTTCGACGGCACCGCCGAGGGCTTCGACCACAAATCGAAGGTGCTGTTCGGGCACTGTCGGGACATCGGTCGTGACCCGGCCGAGATCACCCGGACCGCGAACTACAACGTGGCGATCGGGGAGACCGAGAAGGACGTCGCGGATCGGTTGACGTACCTGAAGGACCGGATGGCGACGCACGTCGGTGAGGACGAGGCGGAACGCCAGCTCGGCGCGTACCGCGGACTCCCGGCGGTGGGGACGCCGGAGCAGATCGTCGAGAAGCTGACGGAGATCAAGGCGTTGGGAATGGAGTACGGCATTTTCTACTTCCCCGAGATCGCCACCGACACCTCCGGGCTCGAGTTGTTCGAGCGCGAGGTCATCCCGGCCCTGTCCTGAAACCGCCGGGGTGTGTCATCGCACCGCGACGTCCGGAACTACGAGAGCAGGTGTCAGTGACGAGGAACGTCGAGTACGAGGAGCGTCCGGCCGAGGCGGTCCTCGACCACATCACGCCGGGGATGCACGTCATCGTGCCCATCCAGAACGCCGCCCCGCCCGCGCTGCTGCGGGCGCTGGACGCCGGGGCCGCCGGACTGGAGGACGTGACGGTCCACCACATGGATCCCTGGGAGTCGCTGCCGTTCATGGAGGGTGCCTACCCGGGCAGGCTCCGGCATGTCGACTACTTCCTGGGTCGCGGGTCGCGGGGGAACTTCCACCGGGGCCACTGCGACCTCATCCCCGTCGATTTCGCGCAGGTGCCGGCCACGCTGCGTGAGTTCTCGCCCCCCGGCTTGGCGATCGCCACGGTGTCGGAGATCGACGAGCACGGCTTCTTCTCGATGGGCACGAACGCCGACTACGTCGCCTCGTTCATCGGTCAGGTGCCGTTCTTCGTCGAGGTCAACTCCCACATGCCCCGCACCTTCGGGCGCAACCACATCCACATCTCCCAGGTGGTGGGCGTGACCCGTAACGACACGCCGATGATCACCGTGGAGGCGCCGCCACCGAGGGAGATGGACAACGCGATAGCGGACGTCATCGCCGAGCGTGTCCCCGACGGGGCCTGTCTCCAACTCGGGGTCGGCAGGTTGCCGAACGCATTCCTGTCCCGGCTGACGGATCACCGTCATCTGGGGATCCACACCGAGGCGTTGTCCGACGGGGTGATGGACCTCGTCGAGGCCGGGGTGATCGACGGGTCGCGCAAGACGGGGCGGCCGTTCAAGCACGTCACCACCTTCGCCCTCGGGTCGCAGCGACTCATGGACTGGCTCCACAACAACCCTTCTGTGGCGATGCTCCCCGTGGATATCGTCAACGACCCGAGGGTGATCGGCCAGGAGCACAATCTCTACTCGATCAACGCGACCAGCGAGGTGGACCTGTTCGGGCAGGCGGCCTCGGAGACCATCGGCGGCCGGTACTGGTCGGGGGCCGGGGGACAGGCGGACTTCGCCCGGGGCTGCACGTTCTCCCCGGGAGGCCACGGGTTCATCGTCACCCCGTCGCAGACCTCCGGGGGCGTCAGCAGGATCTCCCTGTCGCTCACGCCCGGCAGTCCGGTCACCACCCACAAGAACATCATCGAGAACGTCGTCACCGAATTCGGTATCGCGGAGCTGAGGGGCAAGTCGGTCGCCGGGCGGGCCGCGGCGCTGATCGCTGTGGCGCACCCGGATCACCGGGAGCGGCTCAGCCGGGAGGCGCGGGAGGCGGGACTGCTCCCGCGGGCTCACCACTAGTCGCCCCCGGGCGCCGGGCCGGTG
>NZ_JAALDN010000062.1 GCF_014144855.1 Dietzia maris
CGGATGGGCGCCCTTGGCCATGTCGGCGGCGTTGGCGCGTTCCAACAACACCGGCACGGCGAACCCCTGGATCCGCGACAGTGACACGCCGGCGTCGGCGGCGACCTCCTCCGGGGAGGCGCCGTGCCGGATGCGGTCCTGGATCTCGCGGGGGCGCAGCGTACCGGTCACGGGAGCCCGACCGGACCCACCACCGGGCACGAACTCACCACGGGCGGCCGCCCGCAGACGATCATCGAGTGGGAGGGAGAGCTTCTCGCCGGAGTCCGGGACCTCGCATTCGACGACCGACGACTCGGTGTCCACACCGACGATCCTCAGCTTCCGCATGCCGCCTCCTCGACTCCTCGCGGTCCCGTGGGCGGCTCGAGGGGTCGAGTGGCGCGCACCCGGGTCCTGGGCGTTGATCCACATGGTAGGTCAGCACAGCCCACCCGGCGCGCGGACGGGCCGGGTGGGCTGCGGAAAACTGCAGACGATGCTGCGCGGGTGGCCCCGGAGGACGCCGATCAGGCGAGCTGGCCGACCACGTGGTCGATGCAGCGGGTCAGCTGCGTGACGTCCTCCGGCTCGATCGCCGGGAACATGCCGATGCGCAACTGGTTGCGGCCCAGCTTGCGGTACGGCTCGGTGTCGAGGATGCCGTTGGCGCGCAGCGCCTTGGCGACCTTCGCGGCGTCGATCTTCTCGTCGAGGTCGATGGTGCCCACGACCTGCGAGCGGTGGGCCGCCTCGGTGACGAACGGGGTGGCGTAGTCGCTGGCCTCGGCCCAGTCGTAGAGGCGCGAGGACGAGTCCTTGGTGCGCGCGACGCACCAGTCCAGACCGCCCTGCGAGTTCATCCACTCGATCTGCTCGGCGAACATGATCAGCGTGGCCACGGCCGGGGTGTTGTACGTCTGGTTCTTGCGCGAGTTGTCCACCGCGGTCGGCAGGGACAGGAAGTCCGGGCACCAGCGGTCGGTGGCGGCGATCTCGTCGACCCGCGCGAGCGCGGCCGGGCTCATGATCGACACCCACAGGCCACCGTCCGAGGCGAACGACTTCTGCGGGGCGAAGTAGTAGACGTCGGTGTCGGCGATGTCGACGGGCAGCCCGCCGGCGCCGGAGGTGGCGTCGATCGCCACCAGCGCGTTGTCCGAGCCGGCCGGACGGCTCACGGGGAGCATGACGCCGGTCGAGGTCTCGTTGTGGGCCCAGCCGATGAGGTCGACCGACGGGTCCGAGGTCGGCTCGGGGGCCGAACCGGGCTCGGCGGAGATGACGATCGGGTCGGCCAGGAACGGCGCACCGCCGGTGACCTTGGCGAACTTGGAGGAGAACTCACCGTAGGTCAGGTGCAGCGACTTCTCGCGGACCAGTCCGAAGGCGGCGGCGTCCCAGAACGCGGTGGTGCCGCCGTTGCCCAGCACGACCTCGTAGCCGTCGGGCAGGGAGAACAACGAGGACAGGCCGTCGCGCACGCGGCCCACGACATCCTTGACCGGGGCCTGCCGGTGACTGGTGCCCATCACGGTGGTGGCGGCGTCGGACACGGCCGCGATCTGCTCGGGACGGACCTTGGACGGGCCGCAGCCGAAGCGGCCGTCGGCGGGCTTGAGGTCGGCGGGGATGGTGGGCAGCTGATCGCTCATGCTCTTGGGGTGCCGTTCGGTCGGGGTGTGGGACGTGGTCCATCGTAGTCCGGCCCGTCCGTGGCCCGGAGTACCGTCTGGGTCATGGAGGAACCCGCCCTGGAACCGGCCGATTTCGACGTGATGCGGGTCGGGTACGGCCTGCATCCGCGCTTGGACGTCGCCGACCTGGACGACGGGTGGCTGCCGCTGTTCACCGCGTGGTTGGAGGAGGCGGGGCGCCGAGGTGTCCGTGAGCCCAACGCGATGGTGCTCGGCACCGTCGGTGCCGACGGCCGGCCCTCGACCAGGACGGTGCTGTGCAAGGGCGTCGACGAGCGGGGGGTGACGTTCTTCACGACGACGACGTCCCGCAAGGGCACGCAGTTGGCGGAGACCGGGTACGCGTCGGTGACCTTCCCGTGGTTGGTCGCCGAGCGTCAGGTCCACATCGAGGGTCCGTGCCATCCGGTTGACCGGGCGGACAGCCTCGACTACTGGCGCACGCGGCCCCGGGGGTCGCAGGTCTCGGCGTGGGCTTCGGAGCAGTCCCGACCGGCCGAATCCGTCAAGGAGCTGGAGTCGCTGTACGCGACCGCGGAGCGGCGACTGGCGGGCGTCGACGAGATCCCCATGCCGGACAGATGGGGCGGGTTCCGGCTGGTGCCCGAACGGGTCGAGTTCTGGCAGGGCGGTCCGGACCGCTTCCACGACCGCGTCGAGTGCCTCCTGGCGGGGGAGACGTGGACGGCCCGCAGGCTCCAGCCCTGACCACCCGCGTCCAGACAGGCTGTGGGGCCGTGGGGGGAGCGTCTGAGAACTCCCTTCGAACCGTGGTCCGCCCTCACGGTAGGGTGTGGCACAGCACATTCGTGGCGGGATTCAGGCCGCCGGGACCAGTCGTCGGAGAGGGAATCGCGTGACCGCAGGCTCGAACGGTTCGGACCGCAATGCAACACTGTCCTACCCCGGCGGTGAGCTCGAACTCGATGTGGTGGAAGCGACCTGCGGAAGCGACGCGGTGCAGCTGGGTTCCCTGCTGGCGAAGACGGGGATGACGACCCTGGACGTCGGGTTCGTCAACACCTCCGCCTGCACCTCCTCGATCACCTACATCGACGGCAACGAGGGCATCCTCCGTCACCGCGGGTACCCGATCGACCAGCTCGCCGACAACGCGTCCTTCCTGGAGGTCTCGTACCTGCTCATCTACGGTGAGGACCCCACGGAGGCCCAGCTCGCCGAGTTCACCGAGAAGGTGCTCGCCGAGACGACGCTGCCCGGCCAGATGATGCCGCTGCTGCAGGCCTTCCCCCGGGACACCCACCCGATGCCCGTCCTGTCGGCCGGCGTGAGCCTCTTCGGGACCCACGGTGACGACCTGGACATCGACGACCCCAAGGCCGTCGACCTGGCCACCGCCCGACTCCTCGGACGCGGCCCGACCCTGGCCGCCGCGATCGAGCGCATCCGGGGCGGCAAGAACGCCATCGACCCGGACCCGTCGCTCGGGTACGTCCGCAACTTCCTGCGGATGACGTTCGGCCCGGACTACGAGGTCACCGACGAGGTCGCCGACGCCCTCGACATGCTCCTCGTGCTGCACGCCGATCACGAGCAGAACTGCTCCACCTCCACCGTCCGCATGGTCGGTTCCTCCGAGGCCCCGCTCTACGCCTCGATCACCGGGGGCATCAACGCGCTGTACGGTCCGCTGCACGGTGGCGCCAACCAGGCCGTGCTGGAGATGCTCGAGCGGATCGACTCGGAGGGCGGCGACGCCACCGACTACATGGACCGGGTCAAGAACAAGGTCGACGGCGTCAAGCTGATGGGCTTCGGACACCGCGTCTACAAGAGCTACGATCCGCGCGCGCAGATCGCCAAAAAGCACGCGCACGCGCTGCTGTCGCAGAGCAACGACCCGCTGCTCGAGATCGCGCTCAAGCTCGAGGAGACGGCGCTCGCCGACGACTACTTCGTCGAGCGCAAGCTCTACCCGAACGTGGACTTCTACACCGGCCTGATCTACCGCGCGATGGGCTTCCCGACGGAGATGTTCACCGTGCTGTTCGCGCTCGGCCGTATGCCCGGGTGGATCGCGCACTGGCGCGAGATGCGCGAGGATCCGTCCACCAAGATCAACCGCCCGCGTCAGGTCTATACCGGCCCGGCCGAGCGGAGTTTCACCCCGATCAGCCAGCGCTGAACCCGGGAACCTGACTCCAGGAGGAGACACCATGGACAAGCCCGAGATCGACATGCCGACGGGCCCCGCGCCCACCGACCTCGTCGCCGAGGACATCACGGTGGGGGACGGTGCCGAGGCGGTCGCCGGCGGCAACGTCACCGTCCACTACGTGGGGGTCGACTACGAGACCGGTGAGCAGTTCGACTCCTCCTGGGACCGCGGCGAGTCCATCACCTTCCCGCTCAACGGCCTGATCCAGGGTTGGCAGGAGGGGATCCCGGGGATGAAGGTCGGCGGTCGCCGCCAGCTGGTGATCCCGCCGGACAAGGCCTACGGCACCTCCGCGGCGCTGCACCCGCTCGGCGGCAAGACCCTGGTGTTCGTCATCGACCTGCTCAACGCCTGAGCCCTCCTCCCGTAGCCGGGAGACCCGATCGCCCCGTCCTCCCCACGGAGGGCGGGGCGATCGGCGTCGGTAGGGGGGCCGGCAGGGCGGAGATGGCGGGGCGGACGTCGCACGCCTCGCCCGGGCTGACGCGCACCGTGGGGAGCCCGGGGTGTGTGCCCGTTCTGCCCGCATAGACGGGGGCTACGCGCTCGGACTGGTCCCAGGCGGACGCGCACCCCCGCGCAGCCGTGCAGAACCGGCGCGTAGGTCCGGGTTACTTCCTCGGTCGCAGGAAAGGCGCCAGCGCGTCCAACACGGCCGGGTCCTCGATCGTCGAGGGCACCACCACGTCCTGCTGGCCGTCGGCGATCTGCCGCATGGTCTTGCGCAGGATCTTGCCCGACCGGGTCTTGGGCAGCCCCTGGACCACCGTGCAGTCCCGGAACGTGGCCACCGCCCCGATCTCGTCACGCACCATCGCCACCAGCTCGGCCCGCAGCTCCTCGGGGTCCCGGACCTGGCCGGACTTGAGGACCACGTACCCGACGGGCCGCTGGCCCTTCAGCTCGTCCCTGACCCCGATCACGGCGGCCTCCGCCACGGCGGGGTGGGTCGCGATGACGGCCTCCATCGACCCGGTCGACAGGCGGTGGCCGGCCACGTTGATCACGTCGTCGGTCCGGCCCATCACGTAGACGTAGCCGTCGGAGTCGATGTACCCGCCGTCCCCGGTCGAGTAGTACCCGTCGAAGACCGACATGTACGAGGAGACGAACCGTTCGTCGTCCTCCCACAGCCCCGCCAGCGTCCCCGGTGCCATGGGCAGCTTGATCGCGAGATTGCCTTCCTCGCCCGCGGGCAGCGGGTTGCCCTCGCCGTCGAGAACGTGCAGGTCGTACCCGGGCACGGCGACGGTGGGCGAGCCCGCCTTGATCGGCATCGGCTCCAGACCGCGCAGGTTGGACGCGATCGGCCACCCTGTCTCGGTCTGCCACCAGTTGTCCACCACCGGCGTGCCGAGCTTGTCGGTGGCCCACTGGTAGGTGTCGGGGTCCAGGCGCTCACCCGCGCAGAACAGCGTGCGCAGGGAGGACAGGTCGTACTTGTCGACCTCGGCGCCCTCCGGATCCTCCCTGCGCACCGCGCGGACGGCGGTCGGGGCGGTGAAGAGCGCGGTGGCACGGTGCTCGGAGATGACCCGCCAGAAGGCACCGGCATCCGGCGTGCCGACCGGCTTGCCCTCGTAGATGATGGACGTCGCACCGATCAACAGCGGTGCGTAGACGATGTACGAGTGGCCGACCACCCAGCCCACGTCCGAGGCGGTCCACCACACCTCACCCGGCCGGACCCCGTAGACGTTCCACATCGACCACGCGAGCGCGACCGCATGGCCACCGTTGTCCCGCACGACGCCCTTGGGCAGGCCCGTGGTACCGGAGGTGTAGAGGATGTACAGGGGGTCGGTGGCCTTGACGGGCACCGGGGCCGCCCGCTCGGACGCGGCGACGGCGTCATCCCAGTAGCTCCAGGTGGTGCCCGGCGTCTCCGGGAAGGCCTCGTCGGGGAACTGCTCGTGACGCGGGGCCACGATCACGGCGCCGGGGGTGTGCCGGGTGAGTTCGAGAGCCTTGGTCACCATGGGGAAGTACGGCACCTTGCGGGTCGGCTCGATCCCGCCGTGGGAGGTGACGATGACCTTCGGGCGCGCGTCGTCGATACGAATCGCCAACTCCGGGGCGGCGAAGCCCCCGAAGACGACGGAGTGCACCGCACCGAGCCGGGCACACGCGAGCATCGCGACGGCCGCGCGGGGAACCATGGGCATGTAGATGACGACCCTGTCGCCCCGCCCGACGCCCTCGGCGGCCAGCGCTCCGGCGAACTCCTCGACCCGGTCCAGCAGCTGGGCGTAGGTGATGGTCTCCTTCACCCCGGTCACGGCGGAGTCGTAGATGAACGCGGCCTGGTCCCCCCGGCCCGCCTCGACGTGGCGGTCCACGCAGTTGTAGGAGGTGTTCAGCTCCCCGTCCGGGAACCAGCGGTAGAACGGCGGGCGAGAGCGGTCGACCGCCGTGGTCGGAGGCGTGGTCCAGTCGATATCCGCCGCGACGTCGAGCCAGAACGCGTCGGGATCGCTGATCGAGAGCCGGTGGGCGGCGGCATAGGACGAGGCGGTGGAGTCCGACATCGGGAGTTCCCCTCACAGGTGGCAGCGTGCCCGCCGGCCGGGCCGACGGGCTGTGACAGGACTCACTCTAGTGGCAGGCCGAGCTCCCGATACCTCATCATCCGCTCGGCATACCTCCGCTCAGGGGGGCGCCTGCGGACCTCGAGGAGGGCCGCGGCGACGGCATCGGCCATCCGGTCGCAGAAGGAATCCGGTTCGTCGGCGGCGTCGGGCCTCTCCGGGACCACCACGTCCACGATCCCGGCTCCCAGCAGGTCGGCGGAGGTGATCCCCTGCGATCGGGCGACCTCCGGCGCCCGGGAGGTCTCGTGGTGGAGGATGGCGCTGGCGCCCTCGGGCGGGAGCGGTGCGAGCCACCCGTGCCGTGCACACAGGACCCGGTCGGCCGGGAGCAGCGCGAGGGCGGCCCCGCCGGTGCCCTGGCCGAGTATCACCGAGACGGTCGGGCTGGACAGCGTGACCAGGTCCGCGAGGCTCCGGGCGATCTCGCCCGCGAGGCCGCCCTCTTCCGCCTCCCGGGACAGCGCGGCCCCCCGGGTATCGATGAGCAACACCAGCGGAACGCCCATCTCCGCCGCGATCCGCATCCCACGGCGGGCCGACCGCAACGCGGACGGACCGAGCGGGCTCGTCTCGTTCTCCGCATCGCGGTCCTGGGCCAGGACGACCGCGGACTGGCCCCGGAAGCGCGCCAGGGAGAGCAGGAGGGACCCACTGTCCTCTCCCTGCCCCGTCCCCGACAGCGGGACGCGGGTGGGTGCGACCCGGTCGAGGAAGGCGCGGGCGCCCGGGCGGTCGTGCCGGCGGGACCGGGTGATGGCGTCCCAGGCGTCGGGTGGGGTGCCGTCGTCGGGCTCCGGCTCGGGTACGGGGCCGGGCGGTGGGGCCGGCTCGTCGTGGGAGGGCGGGTCCTGGCACAGCACCCGCAACGCCCGCGCGGTGAGGTCCCGCAGGCCCTCGGGAGGGAGGACACCGTCGATCATCCCGCGGCGTGCGAGGTTCTCCGAGACCTGGACGCCGTCGGGGAAGGGGGCGTCGTAGAGGGCCTCGTACACGCGGGGTCCGAGGAACCCGATGAGTGCTCCGGGTTCCGCGACGGACACGTGCCCCAGTGAGCCCCAGGACGCGAACACGCCGCCGGTGGTGGGGTGCCGCAGATAGACGAGGTAGGGCAGGCCAGCGGTCTTGTGTCCCGCCACCGCGGCCGAGATCTTGACCATCTGCAGGAATGCGATCGTGCCCTCCTGCATCCGGGTACCACCGGAGGTGGGGGAGGCGAGGATGGGCAGGCCCTCGGCGGTCGCCCGTTCGATCGCCGAGACGATCCTCTCGGCGGCGGCGATCCCGATGGAGCCGGCGAGGAAATCGAACTCGCATGCGATGAGCACCACGCGTCGACCCAGCAGGGTTCCTTCGCCGGTGATGACGGACTCGTCCACTCCCGATTTCTCCGCCGCCCGCCGCAGGGAGTCCTCGTACCCGGGCACCGAGTCCACGTGGGGCGGGCGTACCGGAGCGCCGTCCCACGGTCGGAACGAACCGTCATCGAGGACCAGGTCGAGGATCTGCAGTGCTCCCGTTCGCGCCATGACCGCATCGTACGGTGGGGGCGACTACCAGCCGGTATCCTCGGCGCAGGGGTGCGCCGCCGCACCCCCCGTCCCGCAGAGGAGGCCCCGTCGCCATGATCGTCACCCGCAGGGACGGCGCAGTCGTCGTCGTCACCATCGACCGTCACGAGACCCGCAACGCCCTGGACGCCGAGGTGTGTACCGCGCTGCGGGAGGCCGTCGAGGCCGCCGGGGTTGAGGCCGAGTCCGAGGATCCGGTCCGGGCGATCGTCATCACGGGCGCGGGAACCGCGTTCTGCGCCGGGGCCGACCTGTCCGGCGGGGTGTACAACTCGAACTTCTACGACTGCCACGCCGGGATGCTCCGGGCCGTCGAATCGGCTCCCGTGCCGGTCATCGCAGCCGTCAACGGACCGGCCGTGGGCGCCGGTGTGCAGCTCGCGCTGGCCGCGGATCTCCGGGTGGTGGCACCGGGCGCGGTCTTCGCCGTCCCGGTCGTCAAGGTGGGGCTGGCGCTCGACAACTGGACGATCAAGCGGCTCGCCAACGTCGTCGGCGGCGGGCACGCCCGCTCGGTCCTCATGACCGCGCGCCCCGTCGGCGCGGAGGAGGCGGCCCGGATCGGCCTGGCGAACGAGATCGGTGACATGGATTCGGCGATGGAGCTCGCGGCGGAGCTCGCCCGCTCGGCGCCGCTGAGCCTGCGGCACATCAAGACCGTCATCAACGACGACGACGCCCGGCTGCTCCCGCGGGACGAGCACACCGAGCTCCAGCTCCGGGCCTGGGGCAGTGAGGACATGGCCGAGGCCCGGGCCGCGCGCGCCGAGAAGAGGTCCCCCGTCTTCCGCGGACGCTGACGCGCCACACCAGCGGTGGGGCGCGCCGCGGCGGCTCCCACGTGTCGGCCCCACGTGGACCCCGGCCCGGGTACGATTCCAGCGCCCGACCCGGATCCGCCTGACGTGGGCGTCTGGCACGGCCCCGGGTAAATGACATCCAGGGGGAACGCCAGCGATGGCCAGGCACAGTGCGTCGCCGCAGAGTGGGAATCCGACGGCCCGCAGGGTCGTCCTCGTGGGAGCCGCGCTCCTCGCGGTCGTGCTCGTCGCGGTACTGGTGCTCGCCGGGCTCTCCCGGGCCGGTGTCGGTGGATTCTGTGGAGACGACCTCCGGATCAGTGTCGCCGCCGAGCCCGAGATCGCCGACCACGTGGATGCCCTGGCCGAGGATGCCGACGGGTGCTATTCCTTCGAGGTCGCCCCTGTCTCGTCGGCTGACCTCGCCGGGCGTGTCGCCTCCCGTGAGGCGCTCCCCGACATCTGGGTCCCGGACTCGGCGGTGCGGCTCGCGCAACTGTCGCGGGACGTGCAGATCCCCTTCGACACGGTGGTGAACTCGCTCGCGTCCACCCCGGTGGTCATCGCGTCCCGCGACACCCCGGTCGACATGTCGACGTGGACCTCCGCCCTGGCGACCCCGGGACTGATGATGGGCGATCCCGTCCGGTCCGGGATCGCGGACGCGCCGATCCTCGCCGCCGCGTCCGAGGTGGAGATCATGCGGTCGACCGCGGACGCACTGGGCGCGTCCATGGCGATCCTGGCGCAGGGGCAGATGAGCCGCATGGAGGCTCCCCCGACATCGCGCGAGATGCTGGACAGGGTGGTCTCCGGGGGCGGCGCGACGATCGTGACGGAGCGTGAGGCGGTGCTCGCCCGGCGTGAGGCCCCGCACGCGGGACTCCAGATCGCCGCTCCCGCCACCGGGGCGGTGTTCCTCGGGTACCCGCTGGCGGTGACCACCCAGGACCCGACCCGGCGAGCCGAGGTCGCCGGTGCCGCCGAAGCACTCCGCGACGCCACGGCCTCGCCCGCCCACCGCGACGGCCTCTCGGCGGACGGTTTCCGGAAAGCGGACCGCGCGCCCCTCGCGGACGGGTCAGGGGTGGGCGAGATCGAGATGCTCGTCGTCCGCGACCCCGACCGCCTCCACGGCGTCCTCCGACGGTGGCGGGTGTTGGC
>NZ_JAALDN010000063.1 GCF_014144855.1 Dietzia maris
TGGTGGACACCTCGGGATCGATGGGATTCGGGATACCGGGTACGGACCGGACCCGGATCGAGGCACTGGTCGCCACGGCGGGCGCCGGCCTCGGGCAGTTCCCCGACGACGCGGCTCTCGGGCTGTGGGCGTTCGGCGGGGCCGCCGGCCGGGATGGCAGGCCCTACGCGGAGGTCGCGCCACTCCGACGACTCGACGAGGCCGGCGCCGACGGTTCGCACCGGGAGGCCCTCGGCGGCGCGCTGGCGGCCCTGCCCGGTCTGGTGGGCGGCGGAACCGACCTCTACCGGTCCGTACTCGACGCCTACGCCCAGGTGCGCTCCGGCTACGACCCCAACATGGTCAATTCGATCATCGTGATCTCCGACGGGGCCGACGACGCCACCTCGGACCTCGACGAAGGGGAGTTCCTCGCCCGACTACGCGACATGGTCACCCCGTCGCGCCCGGTGATCGTCGTGACGATCAGTCTGCTCGACGACGCCGCGTCGGGCACCCTGGCGGAGATCTCCCGGGTGACCGGCGGCAGCAGCCACGTCGCGCGGACGCCCGACGAGATCGTGCGGGTGTTCGCCGACGCGGTGGGCCGTCGCGGAGCGGCGCCCGGCGCCTGACTCGCTTAACCCCGGATAGAGGTAGCTGCCCCCTCGGATGGGGGTGCGGCATCCTCCGGTTTCCAGGGAATCGACCGCGTTGCCTGAGAGTCTCCGCCGAGAACTTGTGTTACGTGTCACACTTCCTCCGTCACTATCTGTGAGGCGCATCACTACAGGGGTGCGCTGATGAGAACCCGAAACGGAGGACCTCCGTGTCCCAACCAACTGATCCGCCGACGGGGGGCGCATCGCGGCGAACCCCGGGAACGGCGGAGTTCACGGCGATGCAGTCCAGCCCCGCCTTCCAGGAGTTGCGCAGCAAGTTCCGGGCGTTCGTCTTCCCCATGACCGTCGCCTTCCTCATCTGGTACTTCCTCTATGTCATCCTCGCCGTCTACGCCACGGACTTCATGGCCACGAAGGTCTTCGGGAACATCACCTGGGGGCTGATCATCGGGCTGGGGCAGTTCGTGACCACCTTCCTCATCACGTTCCTCTACATCCGGTTCGCCAACCGCGTGATCGACCCCCGTGCGGAATCCATCCGCCTCGAGCTGGAAGGTGAGGCTGTCTGATGGATTGGCTACTCAACATCAATGAACTCACGCCGGGTGAGCAGGTGGGCAGCACGCTGCTCAACATGGTCGTGTTCGGGATCTTCATCGTCATCACGATGACGCTCGTCCTGAGGGCGTCCAAGTCCACGAAGTCGACGAAGGACTTCTACACCGGTGGGTCGAGCTTCACCGGTCCGCAGAACGGGTTCGCGATCGCCGGTGACTATCTGTCGGCGGCATCCTTCCTCGGCATCGCCGGCGCCATCGCGATCAACGGCTACGACGGCTTCCTCTACTCGATCGGATTCCTCGTCGCCTGGCTCGTCGCCCTGATGCTCGTCGCCGAGCTGATGCGCAACACCGGCCGGTTCACCATGGCCGACGTGCTCAGCTTCCGCCTCAACCAGCGGCCCGTCCGGATGGCGGCGGCCCTGGCCACCCTCGCGGTGTGCCTGTTCTATCTCATCGCCCAGATGGCGGGCGCGGGTGGCCTCGTCGCCCTCCTGCTGAACATCAACGACTCCACGGGGCAGGCGATCGTCGTCGCGGCCGTGGGGCTGCTGATGATCGTCTACGTGCTGGTCGGCGGCATGAAGGGCACGACCTACGTCCAGATGGTCAAGGCCGTCCTGCTGGTCAGTGGCGTCCTCATCATGTGCCTCATGGTTCTCGTGGCCGCCCGCGGCAACTTCTCCGCGCTCCTGGGTGAAGCCGTCGCGAACTCGGGCAAGGATCTGCTGCAGCCCGGTCTGCAGTACGGCGCCACCGAGACCAGCAAGCTGGACTTCGTCTCGCTGTCGATCGCGCTCGTCTTCGGTACCGCCGGCCTGCCCCACGTGCTCATGCGCTTCTACACGGTCCCCACCGCCAAGGAGGCCCGCCGGTCCGTCACCTGGGCCATCGCCCTCATCGGCGGGTTCTACCTGTTCACCCTCGTGCTCGGCTTCGGTGCCGCGGCGATGGTCGGACCGGAGGTCATCGAGGCCGCGCCCGGTGGCGTGAACTCGGCGGCACCACTGCTCGCGTTCGCCCTCGGCGGTGAGATCTTCCTCGGCATCATCTCCGCGGTCGCCTTCGCGACGATCCTGGCGGTGGTGGCGGGGCTGGCGATCACGGCGTCCGCATCGTTCGCCCACGACATCTACAACGGCGTCATCAAGCACGGAAAGGCCACCGAGAAGTCGCAGCTCCGGGTCTCGCGGATCACGGTCGTCGTGATCGGGCTCGTGTCGATCGTCATGGGTATCGGCGCCATGGGGCAGAACATCGCCTTCCTCGTCGCCCTGGCCTTCGCGATCGCCGCGTCGGCGAACCTGCCGACGATCCTGTACTCGCTGTTCTGGAAGCGGTTCAACACCACCGGCGCCCTGTTCTCGATGTACGGCGGGCTCATCAGCACCCTGGTGCTGATCGCGCTCTCGCCGGCGGTCTCCGGTGGCGAGAAGTCGATGATCACGGGCGTCGACTTCTCCCTGTTCCCGCTCTCGAACCCGGGCATCGTGTCGATCCCGCTGGCGTTCCTGCTGGGCATCGTCGGCACGTTCATCGGGAAGAAGGACGAGTTCCCGGAGAAGCGGGTGGAGATGGAGGTCCGTTCCCTCACCGGTGTCGGTGTGGAGAAGACCATCGCTCACTGACGTCTCCTCGGCGGGCCCACCACCACAGGCCCCCGCCGGGTCCGCCCGGTCGTCCTCGGACGACCGGGCGGACCTCGTCGTGGGCCGGGAGGGACTACCCTCAGTGGGCACCACACCGATTCGGAGGCGGTAGAGATGTATCCCGGACAGGACGACCAGACCCGACGCATGGGGCAGCAGCCCGACTCGCGTGCCTACTCGCGGATGGGCGACGACCAGGCCTACGACCCCGCCTATGACGACGGCTACGGAGCCGACGGGGGATACGCCGCCGCGCCCGCGGCGAAGCGCCGTGGCCCCGCCCTCGATGTGGGCAAGTTCGCCGGCAGCGTGGTCGCGACCGCCCTTGTGGCGGCCATCGCCGGATGGCTGATCGCATGGATCGTGGAAGCGGTGTTCGCGCGTTTCGGCCACCAGTGGGCCAACGGCGGGAACACGCCCACGATGTACGCGGTCTACGGGGCCGTCGCCGCGCTCCTCGCCGGGCTGCTCTGGTACCTGCTGCTCGTCGGCACGGCCAACCCCCAGCAGTTCTACTCCTGGACCGTCGGGCTGCTCATCGTCGCCGCCGTGGCGCTGCCGCTGCTGGTCACGGTGCCGTTCCTCGACGGCCTGGCCGCCGCGATCGTCCACCTGTTCATCGGGTTGCCGATCCTGGCGCTGACCAGCGCATTCTCCGCCACTCTCCGGCGATGACGCGCCTGCGGCGGCCGTGACGGCCGGCCGCTGTGGGTGGTGCCCCCGAGAGGAATCGAACCTCCGACACCGGCTTTAGGAGAGCCGTGCTCTATCCACTGAGCTACGAGGGCGGGAACCGGGGAGAGTCTAACCGATGGGCAGGGGATCGTGATCGCCGACTTGGAGAGAGTGGTCCCGGCCGGTAGTCTTGACCGTCGGCGTCCATGTCGTCCCCTGGTGGGGCGGTGGACCACCTCGCGCGGGTCACCACCGGCCGCCGTTCGAGGGGGAGGGCGCCCGCCCGGCCGGCAGCCCACTAGACAGACAGAGGTATCGCCTGTGTCCACGTACACCCCCAAGCCCGGGGACGTGACGCGCGCCTGGTACGTCATCGACGCCACTGATGTGGTTCTCGGTCGACTCGCCGTCCAGGTCGCCAACATCCTCCGTGGCAAGCACAAGCCGCAGTTCGCCCCGAACGCCGACACCGGCGACTTCGTCATCATCATCAACGCCGACAAGGTCGCGATCTCGTCCAACAAGCGTGACCGCGTGGTGCAGCACCGCCACTCCGGTTTCCCGGGCGGCCTGAAGTCGCAGACCCTGGGCAAGGCCATGGACACCCGTCCCGACCGCGTCGTCGAGAAGGCCGTCAAGGGCATGCTGCCGAGCAACAAGCTCGGCCGTGCCGTCGCCTCCAAGCTCAAGGTGTACGCGGGTCCCGATCACCCGCACGCCGCCCAGCAGCCCGTGCCCTTCGAGATCAAGCAGGTGGCCCAGTGACCGACGAGAACATCACCCCCGAGGCCGAGGTCGCCGACGACGTGGTGGCGGACCTCGCCGCCGAGGTCGCCGAGGACTACAGCGAGGCCGACTACGCCGGTGGCACCGACTTCGTCGCCGACGCCGACGCCCAGCTGGGGTCGACCGTCACCTCCGGTCCGGCCCAGGCCGTCGGACGTCGCAAGGAAGCCGTCGCCCGCGTGCGCCTGCTCCCCGGTTCCGGCCAGTTCACCCTGAACGGCCGCACCCTCGAGGAGTACTTCCCGAACAAGGTGCACCAGCAGCTCGTCAAGTCGCCGCTGGTCCTCGTCGAGCGCGACGAGCAGTTCGACATCGTGGCACTGCTCCACGGTGGCGGCCCCTCGGGTCAGGCCGGCGCGCTGCGTCTGGCCATCGCCCGCGCGCTCATCCAGTACTCGCCGGACGACCGCCCGGCGCTCAAGAAGGCGGGCTTCCTCACGCGCGACGCCCGTGCCGTCGAGCGCAAGAAGGCCGGCCTCAAGAAGGCCCGTAAGGCCCCGCAGTACTCGAAGCGCTGATCCACCCGGGTCGCGTCACCGGAGCAGGCCCCTGCGTATGCGGGGCCTGCTCCGGTCCATTTGCCCACTGCACTGTCGGTCGGGGTTATCCTGACCCGGCCATTCACGCCCACCGTCCGCGGCGGGGCGAACCACCACCCCCGGAGGACCACACGATATGACGCGACTGTTCGGCACCGACGGGGTCCGCGGACTCGCCAACCGGACCCTCACCGTCGACCTGGCCGTGCGCCTGGGGGCGGCCGCCGCGGCGGTCCTGGCGACCGAGGTCGAGCCGTCGCCCCGCCGGGCCGAATCCCGGCCCGTCGCCGTCGTCGGCCGTGACCCCCGTGTCTCCGGGGAGATGCTCGAGGCCGCCCTGGCCGCCGGCCTGGCGAGTCAGGGCGTCGATGTCCTGCTCGTGGGCGAGTTGCCGACCCCGGCCGTCGCCCACCTCACGGCCCAGCACGAGGCCGAGCTGGGTGCCGTGATCTCCGCCTCGCACAACGCGATGCCGGACAACGGCATCAAGTTCTTCGCCGCCGGGGGCCACAAGCTGGCCGACGAGGTGGAGGACCGTGTCGAGGCCGCCCTCACCGACGGTGCCATCACCGGACCGACCGGCTCAGCGATCGGCCGTATCTCGCGGGCGACGCAGGAGGACGCCCTGGACGGCTATGTCCGGCACCTGCTCGATGCCACGCCGGGCCGGTTGGACGGGCTCGTCGTCGTCGTCGATTGCGCCAACGGCGCCGCCAGCGCGGCGGCCCCGCGTGCCTACCGCGAGGCCGGCGCCACGGTGATCGAGATCCACGCCAGCCCCGACGGCTACAACATCAACGACAACTGCGGTTCCACCCACCTCGACGACGTCCGCGCCGCGGTGCGCGCGCACGGCGCCGACCTGGGCCTGGCGCACGACGGCGACGCGGACCGGTGTCTGGCCATCGACGCCTCCGGCGAGGTTGTCGACGGCGACCAGATCATGGCGATCCTGGCCCTGGCGATGCGCGACTCCGGGGAGCTCGTCGGCAACACGCTGGTGGCCACCATCATGAGCAACCTGGGGCTCAAGGTCGCCATGCGGGAGGCCGGGATCGAGATCACCGAGACCAAGGTGGGCGACCGCTACGTTCTCGAGCGTCTGCGCGAGGGTGGGTACAGCCTCGGCGGCGAACAATCCGGGCACCTCGTGCTGCCCGCCCACGCCACCACCGGTGACGGCGTGCTCACCGGGTTGCGCCTCATGGCCCGCATGGCGGAGACCGGCAAGTCGCTGGCCGAGCTCGCCGGGGTCATGACCGTGCTGCCGCAGGTCCTCGTCAACGTGCCGGTCGAGGACAAGGCCGCAGTCGTGGCATCCGGGGCGGTCTGTGACGCCGTGGTGGGGGAGGAGCGCAGGCTCGGCTCCACAGGCCGCGTGCTTCTGCGTCCCTCCGGCACCGAGCAGCTCGTCCGCGTAATGGTCGAGGCGGAGGACGCGAACCTGGCCGGCGAGGTCGCCGAGCGCCTGGCGGGCGTGGTCGCCGCCGTGTGACCGTCCGGGCCCGTGCGCTCTCCGGCGCCGGGCCCCGGCGACCGGGCCCCGGCGACCGGGCACCGGAGGGCGATCAGCCGCCCGTGAAGGACTTGACCAGCTTGAGCATCGGCGGGGCGCTGGCGAGCAGGTCGTCGGCCTCCTCGTCGAGCATCTCGTGGGTGACCGTGACGGTGCCCTTGAACTCCGCCTCCGGATCGGCGAACGGGGCATAGGTGTCGTCGTCGGTCAGGGTGGCCAGCAGGTACCCCGCCAGCAGCGGGCGCACGGCCCGATGGGTGCGGAGGTCGGGGTCCGCCAGCCCGACCCGCTCGAGAAGCGGGTTGCGCTCGACCAGACCCGTCTCGATCGCCTTCTCCAGGCGTCGGTGTACCAGGTCGCCGCGCCACAGGCGCTGCAGTTCGCGGGCGTCCTCGGAGTGGACCCCGCCCGCACCCGAGAGCAGCAGGGCGGGGGCGTCGACGGTCATCGCCCGATCGGCGGCCGAGGGCACGGTCTCGGTGGGGAAGACCATGACCACCCCGTCGATGTCGGTGCGCTGGGAGGCCAGCAGCGCGGCGACCCCGCCGCCGAGACCGTGCCCGGCCACGGCGATCCGGTGTGGATCGGCCCGGACGGCCCCGCGGCCCAGGGTGGCCTGGAGGACGTCCTCCAGCGCGGCCGACAGGTGATCCGCGTAGTGCTGGTGGTTCGGCCTCAGGCCGCGGTCCGAGGCGGGCGCCACCACCACGAACCCCCACGACGCGAGATGCTTGAGGGTGTCGACGTAGTGCTCGGGCCCCCTGGTCCAGTCGTGGGCCCAACCCACGAGCGGGGCCGGCGACGGAGCGCCGCGGGGGACGAACACGACCCCCGGCGTCCCGGTGAAACCGAGGTCGCCCCTGTCGACACCGTAGGGGCCGCGTCGGGACACCCGGGCGAGCAGTTCCTTCGTCTTCTTGGCCACGATGGCCACAGTATCGCCTCGGGGGCGACGAAGGGGCGAGGGTCCCCGGACTGCGTGGCTACACTTAGCGGCCATGTGCGGAATCGTCGGATATGTCGGGCACAGGCCCGCCCTCCCTGTCGTCGTCGAGGCCCTGCGGCGGATGGAGTACCGCGGCTACGACTCGGCTGGTGTCGCCGTCCTCGACGGCGCGGGCACCTCCCGGGTCGAGAAGAAGGAGGGCAAGCTCGCCAACCTCGAGGCGGAGCTCACGGCGGCGGGCGGGGGCGGGTTCCCGGGTACCACCGGCATCGGCCACACCCGCTGGGCCACCCACGGTCGCCCGAGCGACCGGAACGCCCACCCGCACGTCTCGGGCGACGTCGCGATCGTGCACAACGGCATCATCGAGAACTTCGCCCCGCTGCGCGCGGAGCTCGAGGCCGCCGGGGTCGATCTGGAGTCCGACACCGACTCGGAGGTGGCCGCCCACCTGGTGCGGTGCGAGATGGAGTCGGGCCGCAGCGGCGGCGACTTTGTCGCCGCGTGCCGCACCGTGCTCCGCCGCCTCGAGGGCGCGTTCACCCTCGTCTTCAGTCACGCGGCCCACCCGGACGTCCTGGTGGCCGCGCGCCGCTCGACCCCGCTGGTGCTGGGCGTCGGCGAAGGCGAGATGTTCCTCGGTTCCGACGTCGCGGCGTTCATCGAGCACACCCGCGAGGCGGTCGAGCTCGGCCAGGACAACGTCGTGGTGTTGCGGGCCGACTCCTACGAGATCACCGACTTCGCCGGTGAGCCCAGCGAGGGGCGCCCCTTCCACATCGACTGGGATCTCGCCGCCGCCGAGAAGGGCGGTTACGACTACTTCATGCTCAAGGAGATCGCCGAGCAGCCGCAGGCGGTCGCCGACACGCTGCTGGGCCATTTCCAGAACGGCCGCATCGTGTTGGACGAGCAGCGGATGACCGACCAGGACCTGAGGGACATCGACAAGGTGTTCATCGTCGCCTGCGGCAGCGCCTATCACTCCGGCATGGTCGCCAAGTACGCGATCGAGCACTGGACGCGCCTGCCATGCGAGGTCGAGATCGCCTCGGAGTTCCGTTATCGCGACCCGGTCCTGGACCGTTCCACGCTGGTGGTGGCCATCTCCCAGTCCGGCGAGACCGCGGACACCCTCGAGGCGGTCCGCCACGCCAAGTCCCAGAAGGCGCGCGTCCTGGCCGTGTGCAACACCAACGGCTCGCAGATCCCGCGCGAGGCCGACGCCGTCCTGTACACGCACGCCGGTCCCGAGATCGGTGTGGCGTCGACGAAGGCGTACCTGGCGCAGATCACCGCCAACTACCTCGTGGGCCTCGCGCTCGCGCAGGCCCGCGGCACCAAGTACCCGGACGAGGTCGCCGCCGAGTTCCGTCAACTCGAGCAGATGCCGCACGAGATCCAGAAGGTCGTGGACTCCCTCGACCCGGTCCGCGGGATCGCCCGCGAGCTCGCCGGCGCCAAGTCGGTGCTGTTCCTGGGGCGCCACGTCGGCTACCCGACGGCCCTCGAGGGCGCGCTCAAGCTCAAGGAGCTCGCGTACATGCACGCCGAGGGCTTCCCGGCGGGCGAGCTCAAGCACGGGCCCATCGCGCTCATCGAGGAGGGCCTCCCGGTCTTCATCGTGATGCCGCCGGTTGAGGGCCGCGGGGTGCTGCACTCGAAGCTGGTGAGCAACATCCAGGAGATCAGGGCCCGCGGCGCGCGGACCATCGTGATCGCCGAGGAGGGTGACGACGTCGTCCGGCCGCTGTCGGACTACTTCATCCCGATCCCGGCGTCGACCACTCTCCTGCAGCCGCTGCTGGCCACCATCCCGTACCAGGCGTTCGCGGCCGAGGTCGCGGCCGCGCGGGGGTACGACGTGGACAAGCCGCGGAACCTCGCCAAGTCCGTCACGGTCGAGTAGGCCGGCGGGGGCCACGGCAATGAGGCGCGCTCACCCGGTCGGGCAGATCAGGGATGCCGAGCGCCCGCTCATCGCCGCCGCCGCAGCCTCCGGGGACCCGGATGCGGTGATGCGCCGTGCCGCGGCCGGGGTGGCCCACCACACCGCCGTCCTACTGAGGGAGCGCACCGGGGGCCTCTATGGCCGGACGGTGCAGTTGCTGGTCGGTGCCGGCGACAACGGGGGCGACGCGCTCTACGCCGGCGCGATGCTTCGGGCCCGTGGCTGTCGCGTCGACGCCGTGATGCTCGACCCGGACCGCGCACACGCTCGCGGTCTGGTCGCCCTGCGCCGTGTCGGCGGGCGGATCCACGACACGGAGTCGGTGGGCTCTCGTCTTCCGGTCCCGGATGTCGCCGTCGACGGCGTGGTGGGCCTGGGCGGACGCGGACCGCTGCGCCAGCCGGCCGACCGGATCGTCAACGGCCTGGCCGCGGCCGGGGTTCCGTGGGTGGCAGTGGATCTGCCCAGCGGGGTCGACGCCGACACCGGCACCGTCCACGACGCCCACGTTCCCGCCACCCTCACCGTGACGTTCGGGCTGCTGCGGCGGGCCCACTTGCTGGCTTCGCCGGTGTGCGGCCGCGTCGAGGTGGTGGATATCGGCCTCATCGATCCCACGGATCCCGTGCAGGCGCGTCGTCTGCAGATGCAGGAGCGCGTGCCGGACTATCTGAGCGCCGGTCCGAACACTGTCGTCGCCCACTCCCGCGCCGAGGTGGGGCGCACGTGGCCGGTGCCCGGCCCGGCCGACGACAAGTACACCCAGGGCGTCGTGGCCGTGCGCGCTGGATCCGACCGGTATCCGGGGGCAGCGGTGCTGTGTGCGTCCGCCGCCGTGGCGGCGACGTCGGGGATGGTGAGGTACGTCGGATCCGGCGCGGGGGCGGTGCTCGCGGCCCGACCGGAGGTGGTGTGCCACCCGACGGTGGCCGAGGCCGGCACCGCCCAGGCGTGGGTGGTGGGGCCGGGCGG